>DAVT01000069.1 GCA_002505685.1 Euryarchaeota archaeon UBA501
GGCCATTCACGGGGAGTTTGCCCATTTTCCAAATTCATCTGTATGAATAGCGGCTCGGAATCAGTTACGGTGAGCCTTAGAATCGCTGACGTGAATGCAAATTTGCAGACAGGGCCTGGAGGGAGACACGAAGGCAAACCAATCAAGTTAGTCGCGATTGAACAAGCATTCCATGGCCGTACAGATAGACCTGCACAAATATCTCATTCATGTAAAGAGGGTTATGATAAGAATTTAGCAACATTCAGAGATCGAGATAATCTATTGTTGGTGCCAGCAAACGATACAGAAGCATTGCGTGCAGTATTTGGGCGCGCCGATGAAGAAGGTTTCTTCATCGAAATGATGGCAATCGAACCAGTTCAAGGCGAGGGTAATCCAGGTCAATGTGTTACTCGTGAGTTTTACGATGAAGCACGGCGATTAACACTTGAGCATGGAAGTATGCTATTGGTTGATTCAATTCAAGCTGGGCTGAGGGGCCAAGGTTGCCTTTCAATCATTGATTATCCTGGGTTTGAAACTTGCGAAGTTCCAGATTTGGAAACTTGGTCAAAGGCGCTCAATGCCGGTCAGTACCCACTTTCTGTTCTAGGCTTGTCACCTAGGGCGGCCGAGTTCTATGTTGTCGGCATATATGGAAACACGATGACTACCAATCCTCGTGCTTTGGAAACAGCCGTTGCAGTATTGGATCAGATTACTCCAGAGTTGAGGAATAATATCCGCGAGCGGGGTCAAGAATTGGTTCAAAAATTAGCAGTGTTGGCTGAAAAGATGCCCGACATTATCGTTAAAGTGCAGGGTACAGGATTACTATGTAGTGCAGAATTGAATCCAGAAACCCATCCAGTAGTAGGATTTGGTCAGGTGGAAGAACTCTGCCGAACTATGGGTTTGGGTATCATACATGGAGGGAAAAACGCCTTGCGATTCACACCTCATTTCGGCATAACATCGAAAGAAATCGATTTGATTATTGAAATCGTTGAACAAGCGCTAGTGCTACATGCAAATCGTGAATCGTGATGTGATGGTGTGTCTGAGCAATTGACGATAGAATACATCGATGTATATTCTCCAAACGGCGACGGTCCAATCAATCAATGGATTAATGCAATTCTAGATGGGGTTGAGCCGGAGCCCGATTCAAAAATCTACCATTGGGTTCATGTTCGTGATGCCGAAAGGGCCCATCTAATTTTGACCAAGCATAGAATCAACGGACACTTTCAATTGTGTGGTAGGAGGGCTTGGACACAAGAAATGGTCCTTGTTGAAATTAAGCGATTGTGGGCCCGTTTCCAGAATACAATTGAGCATAGCCATACAATAGATTCTCTCAGCGAAACCCCTTCTCCTGCTGCCGTCCAGTATAGTGGTGAGCGCCGGCGCCCAGATTTGGCACCAATTCACAATGCACTTGTTGAATGTGGCACAGAGGGTTGGCGCCCCATGACTGCAATGCGTGTTGGGCTAATGGAATGTATTGCTCATTCATTTGAACAAATCTGAACCTAGCAAAGGCAGTAGCACACTTGCATCTCCTTCTACTGTCACCTGAGGTGCCTCGGGTCTGATTTTTCCCCATGAAATAGCTTCGCGTAATCTTGCACCAGACAGGCTCCCGTCGTGTTCAGAAGCAGTTGTGATTCCAACAGCAGAGTCTAACCCGCCACGATATTGATTCCACCATATCACGTGATGCTTTGAAATGCCACCTCCAACCATAAGGGCGTGACTTTCTTCACAGGTCCAAGTAAGATCAGATAGGATTTGTTCGTCTGCAAGAAAATCAATCATGAAATCAGGACTACGCTGACGGTGCATGAACAACTGCGCCCCAATCGAGCCATCTGAAAGACCCGGGATTACAATGGGGATGCGGTGTTTTGCAGCCCAATATAGCAGGCTATTTTCATCCCGAATTCTATCTCCAAAGGCCCAACATAATTCCACACTACCGAATCCATGCCAAGGGTTTTCTGGATTAATCTCCCTGCGCTCTTTCTCAATTTCTTCTAGCCATGGAAGGACAGATTGTTCCAAAATTTCGCCATAGCACTCATTTGGGACGATTACATTCCCTAATCGATTAAGGCCTTGTTCACCCAGTTCTACATCATCAAGTTCGAAGGCCCCATGGTAGTATGCTTGGTATGTCCTAGCAATGTCGTGATCCAAGGTTCCACAAGTAGTAATTACGACATTGTAGGCTTTGCGTTTGATAGCCTCTACGAAGAAACCCCTTGTCCCTGTCGCACAAAGGCAAGCTGGGAATGATAGCCAATTCAGAACCCCCTCTTGATTTGATTTTAACATGGCTTCAGCCAACACATCTCGCGCGTGAGCCAGTTTCGTTGCAGAAAACCCGCCTGCACTTGCCATTTGATCGATTAGTGACGAAACTCCATCAATCTCACTGAATGAATAATCCACGACAGGGGCATCGAAATCATCGCGCTCTATCGACATGTGAACAAGCCCGCGAACCAGCACCTCCACTTCAAAGAGTGGTTTGAAAAAATCAATTGGAAGTTGAGTTTTCCAATTGGAAAATCCTATCTCTTAATTGGGCCGCTTTCTCGAATTCTAACCGCTCTGCAGCCTGAATCATTTCTTTCTTCAAACGATCAATGAGTACCAAATCTTCGTTGACATCTGAATCAAATTCTTCCGAATCGGGTTGTGATAAGTTGGAAAGTACATCATCACCCCATAATCCGGCACCTAGATTGAATTTCTTCACCAAATCATTTGCTCGACTCTTCGTACTCTGACTCGATGAACCCCCTACAAACCGCTTTCCTCCAGTCACGCCTTTACCAGCCGTTCCTGCTAGAAGTTGTTCAGCTTCAATGCCCATTACTGGTAGGGGTTTGACGATAGTTTTCGGAATAATTCCATGAGTTTCGTTGTGTGCGAGTTGTTTTTGACGCCTTTCAATTGTCTGGGATATGGCCGATTCCATGGCTCTACCCATAGAGTCTGCATACAGAATGACTTTGCCATTTTCATTCCGAGAAGCCCGCCCAATGGTTTGGAGTAAACTACGTTCATTGCGTAAGAATCCCTCTTTGTCGGCATCAAAGATAGCAACTAAACTAACCTCGGGAATGTCTAATCCTTCACGTAGCAAATTGATTCCCACTACTACATCGATGTGACCAATTCGAAGCGCTTTGATAATTTCACTTCGCTCAAGAGTGTCTATCTCAGAATGTAGGTAGTGTGCTTTTATTCCCATCCTTTGGAGATAATCCGCAACCTCTTCTGCAAATTTGATGGTCATTACGGTGACAAGTACCCTTTCATTTCTTTGTGTACAATCATTGATTTCATCAAGCAAATTCTGTACTTGACCTTCAGTTGGTCGAACTTCAATAGAGGGGTCAAGTAATCCCGTTGGACGAATTTCCATTCTAGAAATGCCCTGTATTTCCCCAAGTGCATCTTTGAGTAGAGGTTTGCGCTTTTCTTTCGGGTCTTGCTCGGGCATATTTTGTCCGGTACATTCGCAAAGTTGCCGCAACTCTCGTTCACCAGGGGTGGCACTGACATACAGTAATTGATGGACGAGAGATTGGAATTCATGGTCTTTCAAAGGTCGATTATCAGCTGCAGAAGGCAGCCTGAATCCATGCTCGATTAGATTGTCTTTGCGAGCCTTATCTCCGTGATACATTCCACCCAATTGAGGAAGGGTCACGTGACTTTCATCCATTATCACTAGGAATTTTTCTTTTGATCCATGGAATGTTTTCGCACAAGCAGAAAAGAAATCTAGTAAGCAATATGGGCGCTCACCATAGGTCCGTCCATCAAAGTGCATCGAGTAGTTCTCCACACTTCTACAATGACCAATTTCCTTCAACATGTCAAGGTCATACCTAGTTTTGGATTCCAACCGATGAGCTTCCAAATCTCTACCTTCTTTTTCAAAGAAATCCAGGCGCTCTTGCAATTCGAATTCAATATCATCCAGAGCTCTTTCAAATCTCTCGGGACTAGTCATAAAGAATTCCTTGGGGTGAACCCACACTTCCTCAACTTCATCCACTGCTTCCCAAGAAACAGATTCACAGACTTGAATTCTAATAATTCCATCTAAGTCAAATTGAATTCTCAAAGGATCATCCCGACTCGGCATCCACAAATCGAGAACCTCTCCCCTCAACCTCAATTCCCCACGCGATATTTCCCCGGTAACTCTGCGATATTGTAACGCAACTAATTCCTTCACGACATCGTGTGGTTCGACTTGTTGCCCAACATGAATTCGCGCATGTTGTTGCAAAAATGTCTCAGGGGGGTTAAGGCCGTAAATCGCTGAAACGGTTGCCACGACTAGGACATCCGGACGAGATACAAGTGAGGCAACGGTTGAGAACCTCTCTTGTTCGATTCGTTCGTTCAGCGATAGTTCCTTTTCGATGTACAAATCTCTCTTGGGTAGGTATGCTTCTGGTTGATAATAATCGTAATGGGAAACAAAGTATTCAACGGCATTGTTTGGAAATAGCGACGACATTTCCTGCCACAATTGCCTCGACAATGTCTTGTTGTGTGAGAGGATCAAAGTCGGGATATTGAGTGATTCGATGATATTGGCCATTGCGAATGTTTTGCCCGATCCTGTGACGCCTAACATGACGCATCTTGACTGTGAATTTCTCAATTGAGAAAGTGTTTTTTCAATTGCACTTTCTTGGTCTCCAGATGGCCCGTATTCAGCACGGAGTTCAAACTTGGAAACCGTTGGGTCGAGATGGGCTTTTGCCGCCCCATCTAGAGCCTTAGAGAGATCGAAAGGATCCACGCTATTCATGCAATCATCAATCCTCCCAGCAACACCCACCCAGTTACAACACTGGTATAGAAAAACGTCTTCTGAAAGTCAGCTAAGCGTTGTTGGGCTAGAATCACACAGATGTTAATCAAACACATGAGAATGGCTGCACCCATGAATGTGAATTCATCAATCGGGTCAGCGATTGCAAAACAGGCAAACCAAAGCAGGGTGAGTTGGATACTGGTTCGGAGAGTGTGCTGTTCTCCGAATCGAGCGGGGAAAGAATAAACTCCATTTTCACGGTCACTATCGACGTCCATCAATGCATAATTGAGGTCGAAAGCAGCAATCCAAAACATGACACCCAAACAAACCCAAAACACAGTTGGATACCAATAGAATTCAGTGATTGCATCCCAACCCAATTCCCCTCCTTGTATCCCCAACCAAGCACCGGCAGGAGCGAGACCCAAACACAAACCGAGCCACAAATGGCACGCCCAAGTGATTCTTTTCGTGTATGGATATATGACAAATGCAAGAACGGGTAACCAACTCATTGCCAAAGCCACTTCATTCAATTGCCATGCCCCTAACAAAAGCATTGCCAAAAAGAGGCCCGATAATGACCACGCCACCCTCATGCTCATGGTGCCTGAGGCCAAGTGACGCTCAGATGTTCTTGGATTATTCGAATCAATTTCTCGGTCAATAATCCGATTGAGTGCCATGGCCAGTCCTCTAGCACCAATCGCAGCCACAAGAATCCAGGTAAGTTGAATCAGAGTTGGGTCACCTGCAATCTTGGCCCCAATGAATACGAATGGAAGCGAAAATAACGTATGTTCAATTTTCACAAATTCAAGAATCTCTCTCAAGCCCATGTTCGCACCTCTTGATCGTACCAAGTGTCGACTTTCTTCTGAACATCCGGGTCGTGCAAACAAACAGCAGGCCATCTTCGAACAGGCACGGCTCCTTCCTTACTAGGAATCGGCGCGGTCGCATCCCAACAAATTCTGTGACCATCTTCGGAGAAATGTAAATCCCTTTTCACTTCGAATCTGCAAAATAGTTGCCACAGAAGAGTGCGCATAGCATCATCAGCATTCAAATCCACAGAGTCGTCGGTGATAAATAGCCACCTTATATTATCTGAATCTTTCAATTGCCAAATTGAATTCATCAATTGAGATATTTTTTCCCTTTGTGCCTTTGCAGCCTCTTCGTTATTGACCTCAGTATTCTCAAATTCAGAAGGTCCACCTTCAATCCGTGTTGTGATTACGAGCATTGAAGGGCGCAACCATCGGTGTTGCGTAATACCTTCAATGCCCTCAATAGTGGCATTTGCTCCCTCTTGCTGTCGTTGCGTCGAAGCGTCGATTAGCAATTTCGAATGGATACCCTCGACGGGTGCTGCGTGAGCCAATTGGTCTGCAACCATATCGTCCAAAACAACTAGGTCTTCTGGGATGGAAACATTTTGATCTAAGATATCCAATAGCGCGTCTAAATCTTTCACGTTGTGAGTTGGACCTGTTGCTACAATGCTCTTGAGAAACATCATTTGACCCGCTCCCCAAAGCCCGAGAGCGGTTTTCCTCGCCTGTGCAGGATACCTTTGCTTGGAAGCAACAATGGCCAAATTATGGAATCCCGTTTCTAGTGGTAAGAAGACATTGCAAACATCTCTGTGTTGGAATTTCAAGACTGGGAGGAATGCTTCTCCAATCGCTTCGCCAAGATATCCATCTTCCATGGGAGGTTTTCCAACGATTGTCATTGGTACAACGGCATTCTTACGATGTGTAATCGCCGTAACATGGAGAACCGGAAACAAACCTTCAAGTGAATAATGACCGAAATGATCACCAAATGGCCCTTCAAGTCTTGTTTCGCCCGGAATAGTGTACCCTTCAATCACAATGTCACATTCAGCGGGCACCCACAAATCCTGTGTCAAGCATTTCGTGATTCGCAAGCGTTGTTCACCTAGCATTCCTGCAAACATGTATTCCTCGAGGTTATCAGGAAGTGGTGCAATTGCACTAAACATCACTTCAGGAGGGCCACCCAAACAAATGGCGACGGGCATTTTCCCATCGTTTGCATCAGCGTGTTCAGCACCATGTTTGTGCATTTGCCAATGCAAACCAACTTCTTTGGGTCCGAAAACTTGAGCCCGGTACATACCGAGGTTGTGCTCGTTGTTTTCTGGATTTTTTGTGACGACTAATGGTAGCGTCATGAATGGTCCCCCATCTAGCCTCCAAGTTGTTGGAATGGGCAACTTCGTAACATTTGGATTGGCCATTCGCACCTGTTGGCAAGCTCCTTTGCGGACCTTTTTCGGTGGTAATGCAAGTGCTCTTTTCGCTAGAGGCCATGCCTTCCATGGTCGCTTTACGAATGTGCCAATATCGGGTTTCATCAACTCCGTCAATTTCAATCCAATCTCATTTGGTTTTTCGACTCTCAATGCCTGATTTGTTCTTCTTCTCGTTCCAAACAGATTCATCGCAAGTGGAAATTCAGAGATCGTTCCATCTGCAAGAATTGGTTGTTCGAAAATGACTGCGGGACCACCGTTTTTGACGAGCTTGTCCGCAATGCACCCGGCTTCCAAGTAGCAATCGACAGGGTGTGTGACTCGAATCAGGTCGCCCTGGTCCTCCAAGGCGCGCAGATATCGGCCCAAACGGCGCCATCCCATGGCTTGTCGGAAACGCTCATCGTATGAAATACAGTGTGTGTGAGCCGGTGCCTATGGCACCGTGTGTTTCAAGGCCCGTATCGGTCGTTACCCATCCCAATGGCGACCGAGTGCGATGTCCTAGTCGTTGGCGCCGGGCCGGGAGGTGGCTCTGCAGCGCTGCATTCAGCAAGAGCAGGTTTGTCGGTTATTTTGATTGAAGATCACGCAGAAATTGGTACTCCAGTTCATTGTGGGGAATGCCTTTCAGATATCGCTGTTGCCAATCTCGAATTGGACATTCCGGATTCTGTAATCAGCAAACGCGTTGAGGGGATTCGGGTGATTTTTCCAGATGGTACCGAAAAGAAACTCTCTGAATCTGGTTATGTGTTAGAGAAGCACTTGTTTGAGCAGTGGATTGCAAACGAGGCCGTTGCCCAAGGGGCGAGTCTGAATTTGAAGCATAAATTGACAGGGATGACACGAATCGAAAAGGATGGACAATTTTCTGGATGGTTGTGTGAAGGAAAAGGAGAGGCGTTCCCAATCACTGCCAAGGTCATTATCGATGCCTCTGGAGTTGCTGGCGTTTGCTCAAAGTTAACCAAACTAAATGAACGCCCCAAAGTGATTGCAGGGATGCAATATGAGATGCTGGAAGTCCCCACGGATGGTTACCTAGATTTCTACATCTGGCCTAAGTATGCAAAGAAGGGGTACCTTTGGATGATACCAAAATGCGATGGACGAGCCAACGTTGGTTTGGTTAGCGAAGAAAAGAAGGGCCTCATCAACGATTTGGATTCGTTTATCGAGAATACTCATTTCTCGGATCTTGAAGTGGTGAACCCCCCGTGGAGAGAAGATGGTCGCTCAATCCGAGGCTTTGGGGGAACAATCCCAATCTCTGGACCTCATGAGCGCACCTTCTTCGATGGTCTGCTCCTTGTGGGGGATGCCGCAGGATTTACATCACCTCTGTTTGAAGGCGGTTCACATCTCGCTCTCAAATCCGCGGTATTCGCTGCAGAAACCGCAGCAGCAGCGATTGCTTCTGGAGATTATTCAAAATCCAATTTAGCGCCATACCAAACCGCTTGGAAGAAAGAATTCCCTCCGTATGAAAAAATCTTGAAAGGGAAGACGGCGTTATATGATTTGAGTGATGATGACATGTCACTCATGGGTCGTTGTTTTCCTCAAGAAATGTCTGCAATGGGTCCCCACGGTAAAGTCATGGTCGGGTTGAGATTACTCTTCAGAAAACCCTCACTATACTTCAGACGCATTATCCCCGCCATGCTCGCATTTGGTTATAGCCGTGCGAAATACTACGGATGGTGAATCGATGCGAAATCTGCTCGGCATCGCATTGATGCTCCCGTTCCTCGCATTGTTGTCATTCTTTGTTCTCGACATCTCCAGTCTTGAATATGTGTGGATGAATGGGGGCTCTGATTTACCACTTCTATACCGAATCAGTGCGATATGGGCGGGTCGAGAAGGGCCCCTGCTACTCTGGGTTGCGATGTTGGGGGTTTTGCTTCTCCTCGATGGAAAGCAACACCAATCTGAATCAGAGGAGCAACATCAGTTGAGAATCCGCCTTTTGGTTGGCTTCTCGATGTTGTTACTTTTCATCGCGTTGATGATGAATCCTTTCCGCTCGACACCCGATGATGCATTTTCACGCCCAGGTTTGAATGCACTTTTGCAAACAGATTTGATGGTCATACATCCTCCAGTCGTATTCGCCTACTACACGTTATGTGTAGGTGTTGGAGCCCATGCTATTACCGCGATGTTGATTTCAGGTAATCCTGCTAGAGACCGAATCTTACACCTTGCAAGGCCGGCGTTTTGGGTTGGTACACTCGGTGTTGGATTGGGTGGTTTGTGGGCATATACTGTTCTTGATTGGGGTGGCTATTGGGCATGGGATCCGGTCGAAACCGGTTCACTACTTCCATGGTTGGCTCTAGTACTTCTTTTGCATCTGCGCTTGCCTAAGGGAATGGCCAAAGAAGATCACTGGTTCATCGGATTAGGGTTACTTCCAGCTTTCTTTTCTTTCCACGCAACATTGGTGACGCGGGCAAATGGAGTTTGGCAGAGTGTCCACGCATTTGTTGCCGAAGGCGAAATTGACCCGACGATGGGTCCGATTCAGAGGATATTGGAATTGGGCTTTGGTGACGCTCCCGGCATTGAAGTACACCTATACCTACTCGTTCTAGCCGCTATGCTTTGGCTACTCACACGACATTTTGCAAATGAGCGCGATCAAGAATGGGCACCTTTGGGGATTCTAGCGGGCGCCATTCTCGGTATGCAAATTGGCACCCTTGAAGTGGGAATTTTAGCAGGAACTTTCGGTTTCCTACTTTGGAGTCAACGAGAATCTGGTGAGAGAGTTGTTTGGCTATCATCAGGTGTGATGCTGATGCTATTCAGCTACTGGGCCTTCTTGCTGACAACTACCTTTGCCGTTGTCGGCATGTTGCTTTTCCTTTCTCCGTTGTTCCTCATCAAGGATATTGAGGACCCACCATTGGAATGGAAGAATAGCCGTTGGCAACAACGGGTTGTACTTTGGATTCCATTGGCCGTTGGGGCTCCATTCCTTTTGCTAACTTGGATGCTACTTTTGGCAGAAGTTGACGGCACGAATTTGGCTTGGCATGAGATTTTTGGTTTGCCATTATTGTGTTTGGCCGCACTTGGTTTGACGGTATACAGTTGGAGGAAAGTGGTGAACCCTGAACATATACCATCTCTCCTTATTCTGATTATAGCGTTCAGCGCAGTTTTCGCCAATATGTATGGAGATACATTACCCGGTGATGCAGATCATTTGTTCTCCGAAGGCATTACTCGAGGGATGATTGCAGGTTTTGCATTACCCTTGTTCGTGTTTTCGATTCCCCCGATGATGCGTCTTGTTTGGGTTCGGGCAGGAGAATTTCAATTGCATCAAAAGCCATTACAATTGCGTCGGATGGCCATGCATCTAGCCCATCTCGGTATTCTACTGCTATTGGTTGGCCACGTATTTACCACAACACTGGTCCAAAGAGGGGATCCAAGTCACATTGTCATGCTAGCGAAAGATACGCCTATTGAACACAATGGATATTGGTACACGTTTACCGAGTTGCATGCATATGGGCCTGATGATGAGCAATGGGATGAAAACGTAGGAGATGGAAAGATTCTGGTGACAGTTGAAGTCAGGAAAGAATCGGATGGAGAGATCATTGCGACGATGAATCCTGGTATGTTGAGATTCGATGAAGGGGGGATTCCCGCACGTGCGGAAACCGATATTTGGCACCGCCCTCATGGTGACTTGGTGATGATTTTCGATCAAAGCCAAGCAAACCAACTGTATTTGACCTCATTTATGCAACATGGGGACTCTGTGGATCGAATTCGAGTTGTAATTTACGATTTGACCGGCAGCCATCTTGTTTGGGCCGGATGGTCTCTGATTCTCATCGGTACAGCGCTGACTTGGATTATGGTCCCTCCTTCGCCCAAAGAGGAGGAAGAATGAGCCCTACGGGCTCGGGCCCTTCAACCGCACGCTCATAAAGGGGAAGTCGGTCGCGGGGCCGCCCACAAAGTTGGGTAGGTGGAAAAAATGGAAAACGGTTCAATCGTCCACATCGAATATGACCTCTACAATGCAGATGATGATTCACTCATCGAAACGACTCGCGAAGAGGTAGCGAAGGAAGCGGACAAGTTCGATGAAAACCGAACATACACACCTCTTGTCACCGTGATTGGAGATGGCCGCTTGATTGCAGGTTTTGAAGCACACTTGGCCGAGGCGGATGCTGAGACCGATTACGAGTTCGATATTGCTCCTGAGGATGCTTACGGTGAAAGAGACCCGAACGCGGTTGAGACCATGGGACAGGATGTATTGGCCCGCTCGGTTCGAGACCCTGACAGTTTGGCCATCGGTGGACCAGTTGAGATTAATGGAAAGCAAGGGATCCTACAGATGGTTCGCGCCGGCCGTGCACGCATCGATTTCAATCATCCTCTAGCTGGTCGAACTCTCCGTTACAAGTACCGGATTGTCAAGGTAGTAGAAGACCGTGCTGAGAAGGTATCTACTCTACTTGAGACCAATACCGGTCGAGATGGATTTGAGGTTGAATTCAATGGCGATGATTTGACCATCACTCTGCCTGAATTTGTCGCCTACGACCAGAATTGGGCGTTTACAAAGTTCAGTTTAATCCGCACACTTAGGGATCACATTGGAGTTGAGACCATTGTTTTCCGTGAGGTTCACGAAGCACGCCAAGTTGGGGAAGAAGAGTAATCACATCGAAACCTGCGATGAGGTTCGGGCATGAGTGAAGAAAGCCCCCTATTGACGGAGAAGCCGTTACCGGATTCTCATTTTTCTTTGATGGAGAGGGGTGCTGCTACCATCATACTAACGGGAGTAATCCTCCTTCTAGGCGCAATTTTGGGTCAAGATATTGCACCCGGAAATATCCTTTCAGAAAGTTATGATACATATTTTATCGAACCCCACTCAATCGATTCAACTACTGGAGATGCTGGTTACAACCCAGTCGATACAATCGCTTACTCACTTCTGTTGGTATCCTTTGTAGTCGTAATATCTGCATGGTTGAGACGAATTGGTGTCCCTCCTAGAGATGAATCCATCCTCGCTCTACTTCCATGGGTTTTCTGGGCATCACTGGGAGAAGTGAATGAGGATGGTTATTTGTTTGATCCAGAGGGAATGGGTGGCTTTTTTGTATCTCCATTGATTCATTTCCATGTGGCAATATGGGTTGTCCTAGTGGGTTGGATGAGTCACAATGTTGACAAAAAATCAGATTCTGAAGGTAGGGCTAAAGTCACTCAACTCTCAGCCATCTTACTATTATTACAATGGGTGGTATTCATGCCACAGATAGGTAGCCATTGGGAGAAAGAATTCGTTGATTGGCTTCTATCTCCACTATTTTTGTCACCACTCTTTGGTTTGCTTATAATCGTCCTTTTACACCCGTTCCTAGAATGTTGCACCGCGATTGAGCAAGGTCTGATACAAGTTGGTCTCGGTGGTTGTTTCGTTCACCTCGCAGGTTGGTTGATGCTGTACATTGAGCCCCTAAACAACCGCGAGCCAATATCGATGCTACCCTTCCTGTTCATTGTAGGTGTGCCATTCATCATCTGCGTTCTTTTGTGGTTCACTGGTCAAGAGGCTCGTGCACAGCTAAAGCACATGGGATTGGAACCGGGAATCATTCCAGAAGGAATCACTGTAGAAGATTGGGAGCGACAGAACTCCTCGACATGGGAGCGCATGGAATCACTCACACCTCCAGCAACCTTGGGTATTCCAGTGGTTCTCTTGGGCATGTATGGGCAAATGGTCGATGGATTGGCAACAAGCGTTGGTTTGGAACACTATGGGTATGGCGAAAAACACGTGGCATCTCAATGGGTGATCGACATGGCTGGTACAGCTTGGGGTTTTGGTGCGCTAAAGTTTGGTTTGGCTGCAATGATTTGGTGGCTATTCGCTTACGCTCGCTTTGAAACTCGCCATCGTCATCTGCGCTTGATGGTGCTTCTTTGTCTCCTAGTGGTCGGTTTGGCCCCTGGATTACGAGATGTTTTGCGAATGACACTTGCCGTTTGAGACAGGCGAGTGTTCAAGGCCAAGTTCGTATTCGCACCCCTTAGGGGTGCGTATGGACCGACTTCAATCTAGAGTCAATTCTTCGGATGCTGCGTTCAAGTCGAACCATGCACACAATAGTGCTCTGTTGGAGACACTTCGAGAGAGACTGAATGTTGTGCAGGATGGTGGTGGTGGCAAATATGTCGAGAAACATCGCAACCGGGGTAAAGCCCTTCCAAGAGAGCGAATATCAGCGATTTGCGACCCGGGTACCCCATTCCTCGAATTGTCACCTTTGGCTGCATTCGATCTATATGATGGCAAGGCGGCCAGTGCTGGGATTGTCACCGGAATCGGTGTGGTTCATGGTAGAGAATGTCTTTTCGTCGCCAATGACGCTACGGTAAAGGGTGGTTCATACTATCCAATGACAGTCAAGAAACACATTCGTGCTCAAGAAGTAGCAGATGCAAATCACTTGCCCTGTATCTATCTGGTAGATTCGGGAGGTGCATTCTTACCCATGCAGGACGAAGTATTCCCAGACAAGGGCCACTTTGGACGAATCTTCCGCAATCAAGCCATGATGAGTGGCAAAGGAATTCCACAAATTGCAGCCGTTTGTGGTTCATGTACGGCAGGGGGTGCTTATGTTCCTGCGATGTCGGATGAATCGATTATCGTCAAAGGAAATGGCACAATTTTCCTTGCGGGTCCTCCATTGGTCAAGGCTGCAACAGGTGAAGAGGTCAGTGCTGAGGATTTGGGTGGAGCAGATGTACATACCGCCCAATCAGGGGTCGCTGATCATTTTGCAGAGGATGAACCTAGTGCGCTTCGAATGGTCAGGAACATTGTCGAAAACCTCAATTCAGGAAACAAGACGAAGCTGGAATTCCAACCCCCAGAAGACCCCGCATATCCAGTGGATGAAATCCTAGGTATCATTCCCGAAGACAATCGGACACCGTTTGATGTAAGAGAAATTATCTCTAGAATTGTAGATGGCAGTCGTTTCCATGAATTCAAATCACGCTATGGTCCCACACTTGTTTGTGGTTTTGCACGAATACATGGCTACCCGGTTGGGATTGTTGCCAACAATGGAATCTTGTTTTCAGAGTCATCGCTCAAAGGGGCACACTTTGTAGAATTGTGCGGTCAACGTGGCATACCCTTGGTGTTCTTGCAGAATATCACAGGGTTCATGGTTGGGCGTGAATATGAAGCCGGAGGAATCGCCAAGGACGGTGCCAAATTGGTGACTGCAGTCTCCTGTGTACCGGTACCCAAATTCACAGTCATCATAGGAGGCAGTCACGGTGCAGGTAACTATGGAATGTGCGGCAGAGCTTATGACCCCCGTTTCCTGTTCATGTGGCCAAATAGTCGTATTTCTGTAATGGGAGGTCCCCAGGCTGCAGATGTATTGGCTACAGTCAAGCAAGATCAACGGGCAAGAGAAGGACTTGATCCAATGAGCGAAGAAGAATGGGCTACATTCCAAGCCCCTATTTTGGAGAAATATAATGTCGAAGGGTCGCCCTATTATTCGACGGCAAGGTTGTGGGATGATGGAATCATCGACCCAAGAGATACACGCGACATACTCGGGTTGGCAATTAGTGCCAGTCTAAACGCGCCTATGCCAGATACAAATTTCGGTATTTTTAGAATGTAATGGAGCAATTGAAATGTCAAATTTTGCAATTGAAGATTTAGTGCCTGAAACGGGCCTTTGTAAGCTAGAAATTAACGGAGCCATTGCTCACCTCACACTCACACGTGAAGATGTATTCAATGCGCTCAACATCCAACTTATCAGCGAAATCATCTCGCTACTGGATTGGACTAAGGAGCGGTCGGTTGGTGAACGTGGAACATTGAATGATGCAACTGGAAATCCGTACATTCGAGTCCTCGTGATATCAGGTGCAGGCAAGCACTTCTGCGCTGGTGCTGACATCAACATGATGCGTGATGCAGGAGCGAAGAGTGCCGAAGAAAATAGGGCAGATTCAGAACGTCTCGATCGATTATTCAACAGTCTTTGGGCCCATCCTTGCTTCACCATTGGAAAGATACAGGGCGTCGCTCTTGGAGGTGGCGCTGGCCTCATTGCCTGCATGGATCATGTCATCGTGGAACCCAGAACGAGAATTGCGTTATCTGAAGGTAAACTTGGTATTCTGCCAGCAGTCATCGGTCCCTATGTGTATCGAAAAGTTGGGAGTGCAGAGTTCCGTCGATTGGCAATGCTGGCGGGACGTATTGGTTCTGAAGAATCTCTTAGAATCGGACTTGTCAATGAGTTAGTGGAATCGTTGGATGGCTCGGAGAAGTCTGTGATTGACGAAATCATGACCACGGGTCCGATGGCCGTTACAGAAGCCAAGCGACTTGCCTTGACCTTTGATCGTTGGGCAGGAACCGACGAGGAACTCAGAAGGTGGACATTGGACAAAACCAGTGAGATGCGTGGCTCGGAAGAAGGCCAAGAAGGATTAGCCTCATTCCTCGAAAAGCGTTCACCCAATTGGAATCAGGAGTGATGCAGATGCTTGGACCAGATTGGATGAAGGGAGCCCCTCATCCAATCACCAAGATTCTTGTCGCTAATCGTGGCGAAATTGCCTGCCGAATCTTCCGTTCATGTGCGGAATTGGGCATTGGCTCAGTCGCCATATATTCGGAATCAGACCGAGGTTCACTGCACCAACAAACTGCCGATGAATCCGTATTCTTGCCAGGTGATACCCTTGCAGATACTTACCTCAACATCGAGGCGATATTGTCTGCTGCGGGAGATACCGGCGCGGATGCCATTCATCCGGGCTATGGGTTTCTTTCCGAACGTAGTGCATTTGCAAATGCAGTGAAAGAAGCGGGTCTTGTTTGGATTGGACCTTCTGCTCATGCCATCGATGAAATGGGTGACAAAATTAGTGCTAGGCGTGCAATGATTGAGGCAGGTGTCCCCGTAATTCCCGGAGAAGAACTCCCACTGGATGACCCCGATGACATGGTCGAGGAGTTGGTCAGGGCAGCAACACGAGTGGGCTACCCGCTCCTCCTGAAGGCGAGCGCCGGTGGAGGGGGCAAAGGTATGCGTGTTGTTCGCGAACCACGAAACCTCCAACGAGAGTACGCTGCAGCAAGCCGTGAAGCCGCCACCTCATTCGGAGATGGCACAGTCTATGTCGAGCGTTTACTAGAGAAATCTCGTCACGTCGAAGTTCAGGTTCTGTGCGATTCACACGGGGGGGCAGTACATCTCTTTGAGCGCGAGTGTAGTATTCAACGACGCCACCAAAAAGTGGTCGAAGAAGCCCCATCTCCTGTTCTCGATGAAGTCACCCGAAAGAAAATGGGAGAAGCTGCAGTTAACGCTGCACGTGCAGTGGATTACGAGGGCGCAGGTACTGTAGAATTTCTGTTGGCAGAAGATGGAGATTTTCATTTCCTTGAGATGAATACACGCCTGCAAGTAGAGCATCCGATTACGGAATGCATCAGTGGTACTGATCTTGTCGTTGAGCAAATTCGAGTTGCATCTGGCCTACCGTTACCATTTATGCAAGGTGATTTGTCCATTCGCGGTCACGCAATTGAAGTGAGAATTTACGCTGAAGATCCAAGCAATGGTTTTCTTCCAGCAATTGGACCCTTGGCTTTGTTTAGGCCACCTAGTGGACCTGGAATCCGATTGGACACTGGGGTCCGAGAAGGAGATGAGGCGAGGATTGACTTCGACCCGATGTTGGCAAAACTCATCGTTCACGCACCCGATAGGGATGCTGCTATTCGTCGTATGAAGCGCGCTTGTGAAGATTTCGTACTACTTGGTGTCACGACAAATTTGGGCTTCCTTTGTGATATCATGGGGCACCCCGCCTATCACGCAGGGGATACAACCACCGATTTCATCGAGGTCAATTGGCCAGATGGTTGGGTTGCTCAACCCTCTGATGTATCCCCATTTGTTGCCGCAGCCGCTGAGCAATTGGGACTCTCACGCAAAGCCGCCATGGTTGAATCATCAGAAGGGCGAGGGAGCCCATACAATCCTTTCCAATCACTGCGGAGGTCCTTTCCCTGAGGTGTTGCCATGGTCGATTTGAGAGATTCACAAGGTCGCCGGTGGCAGATTGCCATGGGCTCAGAGCACGCTTTGTGTGACGAGCAAGAAGTTGCGAATAGCCATACGTTCGAACTCGATGCTAGACCAAATCGTATCTGGGTTGACAATCGCCTAGCACACGCGATTAAAGTTGGAGATGATTGGTGGATCCACCTGGATGGTCTTATCCAAGTGATTTCTATTGACGAACAAGGCGCCGGAGGAGGAGGGGATGCAGAGGGCATGGTTGCTCCGATGCCGGGCAAAGTCCTCGAAATCCTGTGTCAGGAAGGAGATGTAGTCGAAGCGGGCCAAACTCTGATTGTCATGGAAGCGATGAAGATGGAACACCGAATCGCGGCGACAGAAGCAGGAACGGTCGCAGTCATCCACCATAAAGTGGGTGAACAGGTCGACGCTGGCGCCACACTTATCGATATAGATGGCGCAGAATAAATCAATTGGAAAAACATTTTTTCAATTGAAAAATTAACGATAGAACAACCACTCATAATCGGTTGATTGGTTTGCATCAAATCTGTAGCCATCGATGTCAAATTGTTTCAAATCGTCAGGGTTTTCGATTTGATTCTTGACAATGAACCTCGCCATGGCGCCACGGGCTCGCTTGGCTGAGAAACTAATCAGTTTCAATTTCCCATCTCTCATTTCTTTGAATGTAGGTGTAATTACATCCATACCCAATGCAGGTCGTGCTGCGGATTTGAAATATTCATTCGAAGCCAGATTCACTAGAGTATTATCAGACGAAGTTTCATTTCGTTGTTGTAAGAGGTTGGCTATTTCATCTCCCCAGAATGCATACAGATTCTTTCCACGTGGTGTTCCGAGGCGTGTCCCCATCTCAAGTCTGTGTGGTTGAATCAAATCTAGAGGTCGAAGCAAGCCATACAATCCAGACAAAATACCGAGATGCTGTTGTGCGAATTCCCAATCTTTCAGACCAAAGTCTTGGGCTTGCAAACCAGTATAGGTGTCTCCATCAAACATCAATGCTGCGGGTTTAGCACCTTCACATTCCGGATCAGCGGAAAACGATTGGTAACGCTCAAAATTCAATGTCGACAATTGTTCAGAGATTTTCATCAATTGTCCAATATCATCAGCGGACTTGTTCTTCATTTCTGCAACCAAAGCAGAGGTGTGGTCCAAGAGAGACGGACGTGAGAAATTTAGGTCACGATTCCAACCAGAGCAATTCAACTTCTTCGCGGGGGAAATTACAGCATACATCAGTTCACCATCCACAGGGTTCAAGGTGGGTTTTTCCACCCATTCGTGGTACCAAGCAATCGGGTACCTTGACACGGCCATCTTCAAGCTGGTATTGTTCCATGATTGCCACAAGGGCTCGACTAGTTGCGACGGCTGTTGAATTGAGTGTATGAACGGCTGCATTACCGTCGGTTGTCCGGTAGCGCATCTTGAGGCGATTCGCTTGATAATCGGTGCAATTTGAACAAGATACGATTTCCTTATATTCTCCTCGTCCAGGCAACCATGCTTCCAAGTCGTATTTCTTCGCAGCCACAGTTCCCATGTCTCCAGTGCAGATATTTACAACCTCATAATGAAGCCCGAGACTGTCCCACAAATCGACACAATTGGTCAGCAATTCTTCGTGTGCAACCCATGAATGGTCTGGATGAGATATGATGATTTGCTCCACCTTGGTGAATTGATGTACCCTCCAAATCCCCTTGTCACCTTGGCCATGTGCGCCGACTTCTCTTCGGAAACAAGGGGATACACCCACCATTTTGATGGGTAGAAGACTGGGTTCAATCACTTCATCCATGAACATCGCTGTGAGTGGATGTTCGCTGGTTGCAATCGTGTAGAACCCTTCGGGCTGCACATTGTACATTACCGATTCAAAGTCCCCGAGATCAGTCACACCTTCGTACGCCTCACGATTCATCATAACAGGTGGTTGGACAAAGGTAAATCCACGTTCGGCAATGAAATCGACAGCATATTGCTGCAAGGCCAATTCCAAATGTGCAAGGTCCCCCTTGAGGAAGAAGAATCGACTTCCAGCGATTTTTGCTGCACGGGGAAGGTCCACCCATCGGTTCATCTCAATGAGTTCGTTATGGGTCCTAGGTTGGAATTCAAACGCCGGTTTGTCTCCGTGCAGACTATGTTGGGTGTTCCCACTTTCGTCTTCTCCGACGGGAACATCACCATGGAGAATATTAGGTACTGACATTCGGATTCGGTCTCTTTCCATTTCGTGTTCGTCCGCTAGTTTACCAAGAGCTTCTATTTCAGCAGCGATTTCATCGACCTCAGCCTTAATTCGCTTGAATCCCTCTTCATCACCGGCTTTCTTTGCGGCTGCAATTCCTCGCGCCGCCTCGTTGCGTTTTCTTCGGAGTTGGTCAGCATCATAGCGGGCTTTCCTCCACGCTTCGTCTAAACGAATGACCTCGTCAATGGATTCATGCGTCAAGCCCCGTTTATCGTGATCTGCACGAATCACATCTGCGTGTTCTCGGAACATTCGAATGTCCTGCATGGAACCCCTCCGGTTCCTACGGAACCGTACTTCATGCTTGAAAGCGACGGAGATTAGAACAGACTGATGTCGAAAACAAAGGCTGAACTACCGATGAAGATCATTCCAGAGATGAAGTAACCCAGAATTGCTCCACCATTGAGCAAAGGCAATCCCGCTTGTGGCTTACCACGGGCCACATACGTCATCAGAATGCAATAACCGACCAAACTCCCAATCATGGTTCCAATCGCCACCCAGATTGGTGCAGACCATCCAAGGGGCCCTTCGACATCTGGGAGGAAAGACATCGCCGAAATGCATAGCAGTCCAGGGAATATGACATCACCCAAACCCATCAGCATAGTTTCGTCTAAGCCCTTCCTCGGTGGCATTGGCATTTCGGAGGTAGATGTTTCTCTCCGGTCGATTTTCACCCTCCCTCGAGTTGGTTTCTGAGGAGCTACCAACATTACTGGCAATTCCAAATTGACCATGGTATCGGCCAACTCAAGCATATGTTTGGATTTGTATACTGCCCATGCGTCATAGATGGCTGCAAGTACCATGAAGATGATGATAATCCAAGGTACGAATGAGACTCCAAGCATTGTGATTGTTCCGGCCCCCACCAGCACTCCAACCGTATTGATCACATACCATTCAGGACGTATGATTAGTGCAATCAACAAACCAATTGACATCACTAGTGCAATCAATCCAGGTAATGTGTAGATTAGGAATTGGCTAGTATCACTTGGGTGAGCAGTGTACTGCATTGAGGTCCATTCTCCGTACTGCTCAATCATCAAGATAGCATCATCATTGGTTGAATCTGGATTTTCGATATTGTGAAGCGCCATTGAAATCCGAGGATCGTCCCCTCCAACCTCAAGGCTGCGCGTGAGTTCAGACATTCCACCGCCCATGAAAATTCTAAGATGGTCACCTTCGATGACCCAGAGATCATTGCTTCCTCCTGAGCAACAATCAGCGAGTAGTACTCCTCGAACCGAATCCGAAAGTTCCATGGTCATGCGATCTTCGACAGTTCCGTTTTCATGGACATCCCACCCCATCACTCGTCCTTGTGAGGTACCAAGCAACAGTGTATCCTGCCCCGAGACATTGATTCCAGGCATTGCACCCAGAGTCGCTGTAGCGAATGATTCTCCGTCGCTGAGAGTGATGTCCCAAGTAGTCTCAACTTGTTCACCAGGTTGTGCTTGTTCTTGTTGCCCTTGTGTTGGGAATTTTACCATACCAGCCCATTGCGGTGATACAATCAAGAAATGTTCTGATCCAAATTCTTGAACAAAGATGACTGATTTACCATCAAATGCTTCGGGGAATAGCCAACCATCGCCACAATCTCGTGGCCCAATATCTCCATCATTGATGACGGGAATCGGTTCAAGAACGATATCCGTGATGGACCAATCTTGAGCAATGTCATCTTGCCCATCACAAGATTCCCATTTCCAATCTTGCGTTGGTTGTTCTGGAACAGTGACTTCCTGCCTCAACCCAACATCACAGTCCTTGGTGTGAATATCGATAACATCTCCAGAATCCGCATCAAGCAGAACCCATTGTGTACCTTCACACATCACAATACCGTCAGCCGAACGGGTGAGTTCTACCGGGCCCGAAACAAATCCATCTTCAGGGGTGATGTTGTGGCTCCAATACTCAATTTCTCCAGCATTTCCGGCATACTCAAGTGTTGCATTCCCGGACATTGGGTAGTCGACATAGAAGAAATTGGCCCCACCTTCCTCCACGGCTACAATGTATGATTCAGACACGTCCATGTCATTCGATGTCAATGGAGGAGCCTCTGGGACCAAGACCATGGCTGCCAAGGGATATAGTGTGTATATCATCGCAATCCATAGAATGCCAAGTACGCCCCACTTGATGAATTTCTGTAAATTTCTTCTTGCAAGATAGATTATGAGTGCAGTAAAGAGAAAGATGAACACGAGTTCGATGAGGATAAACCCTGCCTTTGTTGAACCTTCAGCTCCAAATGCACGAATCTCATCATGATTGTAAAAAGGTTGAATTTTCATTGCCAAAAGAATGGTGACGACAAACATTCCCGCCATTCCTACCATCGAGCCAGCCTGTGCTTTGAGTTGTTCTAACAGGGAAGCATCTTGGTGTGCAGACTTGCTCTGTTCTGCAGCATCAGCACGCCGCTTCGCGGCGAATCCGTCACCCGACATGTCTTGGGGGACCCTCAAAGGCCATTTCAAGGCGACCGTTCACCGGAGGTCTGAGGGGGACGTATGGAAGTTGATGCATGGTCTTGGTTGGAATCCCTCAAATCGTTTGGTTACAATCCATCCTTAGACAATACTGCGTTGCTTCTCAGCCGTCTAGATATGCCCCAGCATTCCTTCCCAGCAGTGCATGTTGCAGGCAGTAATGGAAAAGGGACATGCTGTGCTATTTTGGCCAATGCGTTGACTCTATCGGGAACTTGCACAGGATTGTTCACATCTCCTCATTTGATTTCTGTCAATGAAAGAATCCGTGTAGATGGGGCGCCTATAACAGATATTTTGTTTGAGGATTGTTTGACTCAAATTCAGAAAGTATCGAAAATTGAGCCAATCGTGAATCCAACATTCTACGAGACCACCTTCTTGGTGGCGATGTTGGCATTCAGGGAAATGGGCGTACAAAGAGCCGTCATAGAAACTGGTTTGGGCGGTCGATGGGACGCTACTAGATTGGTAGATGCAGATTGTTGTATTCTAACTGAGATTTCCTTAGAGCACACAGACATATTGGGTGAAACATTGGCAGAAATAGCTGAGGAAAAAGCAGCCATTGTCCGACAGGGTAGACCCTTCATCGCTGCATGGCCCTATGACACGTCGGTGCGCAAAGTAATCGAACGCACAGTTCGCGATCACGATTGGGCGTGGTGGTGGAGGGGGGACCGCCTTGAATCCGTCAAGTTTTCAGAAGCCGTCAAGGCATTCCGACCCCTTACAACGAAGGAGTTCGACGGATGGATTCCTTACCAAAAAGAGGCTGCAATGTTGGCAAAATCCGCTCTCCATCGAGTTGGTGAATTTGCAGCCTACGAGGCAGTCGAGCGCGCCATCACTCATACAAATTGGCCAGGCAGAATGCAATGGCTGGAATATCAAGATACACCACTGCTCCTAGATTGCGCACACAATCCCAGCGGAATGGCAAGAGCGTGCGAGCAAATACGTTTTCAGAAGACAAAAGATATGTCTCCAATGCCGGGTGTAATTTTGATTGGTTGTACAACGCAGAAAGATCTCAGTATATTTCTACAACCCCTCGTCGAAACAATCGTTGAAGGAAACATTGGACATGTATTCGTGACACAACCTCCAGATGGAAGAAAAGAGGCAGTAGATTGTGAGGAACTCGCCAGCGAACTGCGTGCACATGGGACGGAAGCAGAGATAATTGCTATCCAATCAATTGAGCACGCCCTGAACGAAGCGCAGAAACAATCGATTGAACTGGATAGTGAATTACCCCAACCCATTCTTTGCATCGGCAGCGTTTACCTGATTGGTGCCATTCTGAAATTAATCGATGAAGATGGATTGATGGAATTTCAGAATATACTGGTAGCTCCCAAGGGTGAGGATGGTATCGACCCTGTTGCGTAAGAAGTCTCAAACGGTGAATGCCGTAGGCATGGCTAGGTGGACCGATGAGTTCAAAGTGGGATAAGCGATTTATCGAACTCGCTCACCATATATCGGGTTGGTCTAAAGATCCTTCAACAAAAGTTGGATGCGTAGTTGTCGGTGAGGATCGAGAAATTCGCAGCACAGGTTTCAATGGATTTCCAAGAGGAATTGCAGATGATTCCGAGCGTTTGGAAGATCGTGAGCAAAAGTACCCACTCATTTGTCATGCGGAAGAAAATGCAATCATGCATGCAGCCCGTATTGGTTTGTCACTGAAGGGTTGTACTGCTTACGTCACTTGGCCACCCTGTACCCGTTGTGCCCGTTCCCTAATTCAGGCAGGTGTCGTCGAAGTTGTGTATCCAGAAAATAGCGAAGTTCCTGAGCGTTGGATGCAGGATTTCGACATGTCTACTTCCATGATGGAAGAGGCAGGAATCACGATTCGGCAGGCCTGAGAAGTAGTTCTAAAGACGCTCGCAATTCTTCTGAATCACCATCATTGATGATGACGATATCCGCCATTTCTGCCGTCGCAATCAATGCCTGTCCACTGTCATCTTTAGCCTTCAATTCAGACTCTTCTTGAGCCACAAATGTTTCCCAATCCGCTGGGTCACCAGAGCGACCGCGTGATTGCAACCTTTCCCAGCGAACTTCACGTGAGGCTCGGATTTCGATCAATCTGAAATCCGGTCGTATTCGCAATGCTTCCACTTCAGCAGGTGTTCGAATTGAGTCGATAACCAAATTTGGTGTCTCTGAATGTTCATCTCTCAGCATTTCCGCCAATATACCCGGGCCATGGGTGGCTCGAAGTTCGCGGCCCCCTTCAATCAGGTTTTCGCGATTAATTTCGACTCCTTTAGAACGAAGATGAGCACGAATTGAATCCGAACAGGAGGTTGAGTAGTACCCATTTTCTACTAACCAATCGACAACTGTGGTCTTTCCTGAGGCATTTCGCCCGGTCAGTCCGAACCACATTGAACCCCTGTCCGAGTCCGATGTCCATGAGGATTGCTAACCCCAGAAGCGACGAGTTTTCGCATACTGTACCTCAGCTTCATGAATCGCTTTCAGTAAGGAATCACGATCACACCCGGGTGGATGTGCACGGAGAATTCGGGTCGCCACCTCTTCACCAACCCCTCTAGCCATGAGGCAAAGAATAGCATCTAATCCTCGATTTTTGACCATCTCAGCGTTTCTCATCATTCGATTACGAGTTTTTTCATCATCTGAAGCAACCCATTTTGACAACTCATTACTCAATCCTTCTCTAGCCACTGCGCGCATGGTTGCTTGGCAAATTACACAGGTTCGATCTAAGTTTTGGAATCGTGCTACCCGAACACGAGTAGGGGATTTACAGCGCAAACAAATCATGGCAATTCTTTCATTCATCAATCGAGCCTCCAACCTCCTTCGTACTTCGACGTTGGACCAGTCGGGCAATTGCATATCTCTCTCAGAGCGAGGGGAAACACCCAGTCCCCCAGGGGCCCTCTGTTCAACGATGACATTTCCATCATGAATTGCGTGGAGTAAATCGACAGTACCCTCAACATCCATACGCTCGTTGAATAATTTGTCCAACGCTTCTTCCATCAAGGGTGTATCTTTGTACCTCTGTGCTATTCCATTGAGGTTGACCTTTCTAGGGTCGACTCCTGAGCGAAGCACCCCCATTACTTTGCAAACTTGTACAAGTCGCCATCGTAGTTGACGCCCATTTGGTATTGTCACCCGAAGGATCGTAGGCAGGTTTTCGGGATTCGTTTGTGTCAACCAATTCACAACATGTTTCGCGGTCAATCCAGGTACTTGCAGACTAATTCGGTATGGGTCGACCAACACTCTACCCATTCTTCCATCAATGGTCGAAGCCATGGCTTGCAAAAAGTGTGCGAGTGTTTCATTGATTCTGCTTCCGTGGCACGAATGGACGATAATTGCATCCTTCCTAGTTTCCACATCTAGGTGATGTTCATCGGGTAGATTTCCTGAAGCATCGACATGTTCGATAACTTTGTTTACCAATTTTGATAGTGCATCATTGGCCAATGGATAGTCCTCAATGTCACAATCTGGGGCCTTGCCTCCGATTCGATCCAATCGGATTCCGTCTCCGATAGTTTCTGACACAGCCCCAGTAGTCAATTCCAAAATGGACCTTCTCAATTGTCCAACTTCTCTAGCGATTTCAGCAGGTACCGGTGGCAATTCTCCACTCCACACAGGTGCGGTTCCACCTTTTCCAACAGGTGCTACAATCAATTCTGATTTTGCTGGGTCAGCCTCCACAATTTCCCAAGTTCTGCCCACGATTACGAAACGCCGTGGGGCTCCATCAGTTTCCTCACCGGAGTTGTTCAATGATAGCACAAACGCTTCATCTACCGAACCGATTGCGCGCCTAGACACCATGTCACGTACCGTGTATCTCTGTGCATCTGGTATCATAGATAGATGCTCTAGCATGTATGAACGAGTTCTCGCACCTGCTGATGTCCATCCACCTCTGAGATGTTTTGGCAGTAATTTCCTAATTTCCTTCCGCCATTTGTTAAGTGTTTCATCTGACTGTTGTTCAATGTCCTCTTTGCTTGGCTTTTTTTCTGGTAGATTTGTTCCTTTAGCCAAACTCTTCCAAAGAGATGGTGCCCATTCAAGTGGGTCCGATGTATCGGGATTTTCGACCAATCGTATCAGCCATCGATCGTCCAAAATGTGTGCCAAATCGAGAGTATCCTTTGCAGTCCATTGCTGAAAAATTGCAGTACGTTGGAAGATTTCAGTCGTTGCAGAGAGGGGCACAATACCTTCTGAAAGGGTCATCATTACCATTTGGTTAGCCGCGACAACCCGGGGCATTGTACGCCATCGCACCCCCTCAATTTGTCCAGCAATTGCGCGACGAGCGATGACCGCTGCTTCTGCAATTTCGTCATGTTCCCAAGCAATCAAATCACCTCGACCGGTTCCTCCCAAAACGTGCTCAGCTCTCCCAAGACGTTGCAATAATCGATCTACTGCTCTAGGAGATTGAATCTGATGAACATGCCGAATCGCTCCAACATCAATTCCCAATTCCAAACTGCTCGTGCATACCAATGCGTGCAATTCTCCATTTTGTAATCGATCTTCCATTTCCCTTCGTAAGTCTGCTGAAAGTGAGCCATGGTGGATGCCAATTTCCAGTGAATCATCAAAGGTTGCCAATCTACTGGCTACAGTTTCTGCGGCGTTTCGACTGTTAACAAAGACGAGTGCAGGAGCATCTTCTTTGAGCCTTGATGCCAACATACGCAAACTCGCCATGGCTTGAGGTGAGCTATTGTGTTCCAATGCAATGGCTTCATCAGATTCCTTTGGCATTGAACAGGTGATTCTCACCTCGGTATTTCTTGGTGCATCTGCCACGATGTGTTCGCCATTGCTTGGGGATAGCCAAGATGCAACCTCGGCGGGGTTTCCAACAGTTGCTGATAATCCAATTCGCTGAATTGGTCGTTTAGCCATTTCTTCAATTCTCGCCAACCCCACGAGCAGTTGTGATCCTCTCTCAGAAGCAGCCAATTCGTGTACTTCGTCGACAACAATCGCATGAACATTTTTCAGATGCTCTCGCAATCGCTTACCTGTCAACATAATTTGCAATGTTTCAGGTGTCGTCACAAGAAGATGAGGTGGGTTTTTTGATTGACGGTTCCGCTCCGCTTGCGGTGTATCCCCATGGCGCAACCCCACAGTCAAACCCAGCAATGTTGCCAAACCATCCAACCTTCGGTCGATGTCTCGATTCAATGCGCGTAGTGGTGTGACGTACAGGATTGACATCCGCCCCCATTGCTGAGAGTAGCATGAAGATAGAATTGGCAATACTGCCGCTTCAGTTTTACCCGATCCAGTTGGGGCAACAAGTAGTCTGTGCTTTCCACCGAGTAGAGGTTCCATTGCAACTTGCTGAATTGGAGTTGGCTCCCATTTCTCCGAATGAAGATGATCGGCCAATGGTTTGCAAAGCATACCATAGACAGACATCGCCCTTCCCCGTAGGGGATGGGCGAAGGGCGTGTGATTTCAATACGCCGAATGAAATCTAGAGCTATTCCCAGCCCTCATCTTCTTCATCTTCGTACCACTCTTCTTCATCCTCTTCCTCATATTCTAACTCTTCATCATACAAGCTTGATGAACCCGAGAGAGAGGTTTTCCATGTGATAGTAGCAATGACTGGAAGTAGAATCAAGGCGAACATCACTCCGATAACAGTCAGAGGATTCTGACGCCATGAATCCACCCATCCAAGTCCCCAAGAGTACTCAACAGCAATTCCGGCGGACATTGAATTTCCTTCTTCATCAACCTCAACCACTTCATTTTCAGCATCAACGATTACGGTTACACGATCAATTCCTTCTTCCGCAGTCCAAGTAGTTGTGATTCGGTGCTCACCATCTCCAGGTAAGCCGATAACTCTGGTCGTGTGAATTAGACCATTCTCGGTGACAAAGTGAACTGCAAATGAGGATTCCGTGACCCCCCCTACATTTGCAATAATCGCCACGATTTCAATTTCAGCGCCTTCCCCTACAGTATCTTGACTGAGTGTAACACTCTTGACGATTAGTTCTGCAACGGTGGCGCCAAGTCGTACCCATGCCAGATCTTGATCACCGTCTAAGTCCTCACGTTCTCGAACAGGATCACTTTCTGTATTTGCAGTCATGGGGAATTCATTTCCAGCAGCATCGTGACCAGTAACCCAAAATCCTACGCGATATCCACTTCGTGGTGTAACCAACCCTTCGCTGGTCAAATCAACTTCACCAATCCATTCTAGCAGAGTACCATTCAATTGCATGGCTAGAGGTGATTGGCCTGCAGCAATAGTTCGTGTATCATCACGCATTACCCAATTGACCCATTGCGGAGACTGTCCAAATCCTGCACATCGGTCGTCCCCATCCCGCAATACACATTCCTCCCAGCCAGAAAATCGTACAGGAACTGAGGTCAAATCGGAGGCAGTAGAGATGTCTATGACGTCTACTGGAGAGAGTCGGTGATGGACGCGTGGAGGTGTGTGGTCAACTTGCAATTGCAGTGTAGTTGCAACCGTGTCACGCGTCATATCCTCGCCGCGCCCCGGAACATTCCTGACACCGGTCAGGAAGGTTCGGGATTCCGCACTTTGCAGTGTAGAGGCTGCAGTGAGTGGGACTTCAATACTGAAACCTCCATCATCTGAAAGACTACCATCTGACCAATATTGAACTCCATCAAAGACTTCCACTGTAATTCCCAGGTCGTTTGGAGCAGGCGTGTTACTACCTTCATAGACAACGCGTCCCGACCAACGTAATCGATCGTCAGGCCGAACCGGTGTCGCATCATCTAGTGGACCGGTTCGGGGTTCTGCTACATCCTCTACTACGTAGGTAGATGCATCTAGAACCAAATCGTTCTCCACGCTGAATGTATGGTCAATGAATTCAATTCTAGTTGGTTCTAAAGAACCCAACTCTTTGTATTCCAATGCCAAATCTGAAACATCTTCATCCGGCCAATCCCAAGAGAATTGGAAGTCGAAATTTGTGTGTATCCATGGCAATCCAGTATCATTCGTCGTTACAACAGCCGAACTTCCGGGTAGCAGTGTGATAAATTCACTCTCTGAACTCCAAACATCGGTTCTTCCATTGTATGATATTCTTTGCTGGTCACGTTCGGGATCAGGTCCTTCAAAATCAAAGATGAGTGAGATGTATTCAAAATCAATTATACCGTTTGCATCAACCAAACCAACTGAGATTGATTGGTCAGTACCACTATACACATCATCTCCATCTTCGTGATTTTCCCAATTCAATCCGGTGAATACAGAAGACATGTCCTTTCGTGTTAGATAGGTGGTCAAGTCATATGCAAAACCGGGACCATCATTGCCTACAATCAAGTTTCCAGCAGGGTCGTGTCCGGAAACATAGTACGAAACCCTAGCCATGTTTGGGTTACGAGAATCATCGATCATACCGAAGAAAATCTTCTCGACATCGTCGGTGTAATTTGTCATGATTTGTGCGACGTATTCTTCTTCATCGGGTTCTCCATTTCGATTTTGATCATGATCAGCTTCAACCCAATAATTGAGAGTCAAGGATTCAGGATGGCCCACATCATCTGAAATTGTAATTGCGATTTGTTGCGCTGACGAACTCGCTTCATAGTCACCTTCAGCAGGCCATGCATCAATAATTTCAGGAGGAGAGCCATCAATCCTCAATGTACGCATCCATGATTCATTGGTTGGCATCACCTTGCTAGCATCCCGTACATTGTATGCCTGCACTTCGTATGTGACACCTTCAGGGATATCCATATCGGGCACTGCAATTGAGATGAAGAATGTTCCATTCGGATTTGAGTTATCCTTCCATGAAGATGCGGTGAAATCACCTTGAGCATCCTTTCGCGCGACACGTACATCGAAAACCGAGTTGAGGGGTGCATCTTGAGAACCATCAAACCACATTTGTCCTTGGAAGTGAACGGTTTCTCCGGCGACAACCCAATCGTTATTCTGCACATCATCATTCACGACTTCCCCTTCCACGTCGTGGATGGTGAACCATCCCAAGCCATACGATTGATTCACTCGAATTCCATTTCCATTACCGAATGAAGACAAGAATGCAGGAGTGGTCCCTGTATCATCTGTACAGCTCACGCGCCACCCCACATTTTCTTGTTCGGGGAAATCGTCGGTAACCCTGAACATCCAATGAATCTCAAAAATTCCATTGGAAATGTTGGTCCATGTGCGACTTTGGTCTGGAATAATCCAATCTTCAGGATCATCATCAACCAGTGTCCCATCACTTGCCCAAGTGAGTTTGGGTGCATATGAACTCGGCGAGGCGATAAACATCAATTCAGCGTTGGTTATTGTGGCTGCGTTGTCTCCGATGACATGTCTTGTCACCACCTCATACGATTGAGAGCGTTCATGTAAAACCATATTTTCATCAAAATTGATGTCCAAATTGACTGTAGCCATGGTATATTCAATCGTCATCGATGTAATCTTGACCTTACCTGCAGATGCAGATCCCACTTTGACCCCAATCACTTCTGTCCCACTATTTGTGCCTGGGACGATACAATTGAATGCATCACGGAGGTCGTAATTTGGGGCAGAATCTCGGGCAATAGTTGTTCCGATTAAGACTCCATCATATTCCCATTCATATCCACCCACAGTGCATGATGTTGGGGTGCTTGGGTCAGCATCAAAGATATCGATTTTCACATCTCTAGGTGCATTGGTATAGGTGGCTAGGTTGATATCAAACAGGGTCGGAGTATACTGATTACCACTCCCAGCATCCAAATCGACACAGAAGGCCATTGATGTAGAAGATGGAGTAAATGATACGGTCGCACCCGAGGAGGGGACGTTGACGCGAGTTCCACCCGTACAACCTGTTGAACCTATTCGGAAATATACATCCACACTACTGCCTCCGGGCGTAGATGCATTCCACCAAACAGACGCTGCAACGGGTGCAACACCTTGTGATGATGATCGATACCATCTAAGCTGGCCCGTTGAAACATATGTGCTAACATAACTCAACCCTACCGTGTCCAGAATAGGGGCCTCTGTTGAGGTACCATTCAACCATGCACGCCAAGCCAATTGATTTCCAGCATTAGCAAAGGTGATTGTTTGGCCGACACTATTGACCCGTTTCCATGTGGTCCCACCATCATTCGTGACCTCAAAATCAACAGAAGTCCCGGTGGGCTCCCAAGTGAGGGCTAAACTCAGAGTGAGTTCGGTAATTGTACTTGCAAGAGTTGTTGTGCTAGATGTAATCGTAGCACCTGTTGAAGATGGTGTACCCATCCAACCTGTTGCACCTACTCCCCGCATCTTGATTTTTCTAAGGGTGGTTGAACTCGGACAGTAAGAATTGATTGTGCCATACAAGCAGGTTGTCGCCAATTCACCATCGATATTCTCAAGGCCCATGGTTGCGTATGAACTTGGATATTCGCCCTGCAATTCAGGCCAATTTGACCTTTGATGATAGACGTTCATCCACGATACTCGATTGCTATCGCAGTAGTATGTGTATGCATAGTAGTAACAGTGAACATTGACTGAGATTCTCGGCATGTTCACATCCAGTCCAGCAGGCCTTACGTAAGAATTCATATTCGAGAAACCACCAGATGGAGAAATAGTCCCCAACCCCCAATAATTTACAGCAGTGGTGGGTTGATTGCGGTTTACCTGCCATAGATCCATATCATACGAACTGGTTCCTCGAACCCGCTTGACGATGTACATCTCATTGGTTGACGGGTCGATCGAAACCCCTCCAACTTCAGTCATAGTCCATGACCTCTCACACCTGTATACGCCAGAATTGACGGACCACTTCGTAATTGCACCATATGATGTGGTAGTCCAAAATGAGGTCATCCATACCGTGCCATCTCCATCGCTGGTCGCATCGGTAACGTAGTAGACATTGTTGGATGTACAATTGTTGTATTGAATGGTCGCAGTTCCAGCAGAAACTCCAGTGGTTGCATTGAATCTTTGAATAGAACTCAGTTGTTGCCCCCCATACTGATTGACACCCACATACCGAATGACATGTATTTCGTCGCCTTGCTTGACAACTGGACCCATGTAATTCCATGTGCCTCCAGAAACACTCTTTGTTCTCGTATCACTCATGCCAAGGTATCCAGATTCAGCACTTGAGTAGTGCTGACCAGTCGTGTTCATACTGCCCCCTGAGGATGAAGCAGCGTCATTCGCGTTATTCATGTCCCAGTACGTCGTTGTTTCAGTAGGACGCAATTCCACTTCGCCATTTCCAACTTTCACATTTTGTTTGTAGAAATAATACCAACCATACTGATTGAGGTATTGACCTTGCTGACTTGAACCGGTTGTACCCGCACCACCGAAATCAGAGTTTGTGGTTCGATTCATCCAAGTTGATGTAGATGCAGATCCTTCAATCTCAAATTCGACATTTTGCACATCCGCTCCGTAGGGGAGGGTCACACCCGGTGTAGGGGAGTCACCTGCTTGACTAAACACATGAGTGTAAGTGGAAGTACCATCGGTAAATTGAGTTTCAGTCACTGCAGATGCAAGTGGTAGGGTGTAGGAAAACAAGAGTACAGAGAGAAGGAATATGGCAATTTTTCGCATGTATACTCGTCCTCGCCGACTGTCGGCTACGCCGACAACCCGTGCCATTTGATTTCAAACTATTCCGGACCCGTTAGGGTCCGTTTGAGGCGAACACTCAACAGTGCCAAGAGTTTCGCGAGGAGCAGCCAGAAGTCATTCTAGCCGGGAAGTGATGTAAATGAGCAAGTTGTTGACGCCGTTCAAAAGTTGGTGGGAAGGACAAAGAGAACGCCATTTGTTCATCCTAGGGACCCTATCTTTCATCTCATTTTCAATGGTGATGTGGTCAATTGTATTCTTCTTCTTCATGGATGGCGCTCAGGTCTCAGATCTTGAGCATCTTCGAACCGGTACTTGGATCGGCTTCTTCGTGGGTGTTACCGCTCTGATTTTCGTTGGTCCTGAATTCATTCATTACCAAGGACAGTGGAGTTACTTGATGCAGACGCTGAATACGACTTCACGTGCTGAACTTGGGCGTGAACGCAAAGAAGCTGAAGAAGCCGCCAAGACCCTTGGGAAAGTTTGGAGTGCGCGCTTGAAAGCACATTACATCGAACATGGTTTGCTGCGTGGCCGTTCAGTTCCATCCGAAGCTGAAAATTCTGTTCCAGAAGATGTGCTGATTAATTGGTGGGCCACAGACGATTCACGTCTCTCCCGTCTAGTAAACTTGGAACTGTTGCGAGAACATTGGTTCAATCGCTCGTTGGCCTTTATTGGTGTAAGCGGGTTTTTGTTGCAATTGTACAACATGTTTTGGGGGATTGCAACTTCAGAAAATGGGACACGAGAAAACACCCTACACATTTGGGAATATCTCAATGGTTTGTCCCCCGGCTCCTATGCAGCACCGCACTTTGACGATATTTCGGGTTGGGTGTTATTGCTCCTTACTGCGATGATGATGTGGATGTCATTCCCAGCATCTGGGGAACGACCAGAGTCAACTGTTGCAGAAGAAGAGGAGTGAACGCCATGGGCGAGGCATGGTCCTGGATACGGGAGGCCCTGCTCGCCGGTGGGTTGATTGCAGTACTGATTTCAGTTCTCGTTTTGATGACCGGTTCTTGGCCTCCAATGGTGGTTATTGAATCCAATTCCATGCAGCACGATGCAAACGGCGAAGTCGGCTCCATTGATGCTGGGGATCTCGTATTGGTGATGGCCGATGAACGAAAAGACATCATCACATTTGTAGAAGCGACTGAAATTGGAGGGGAATACGACGGCTACGAAAGTCATGGAATGCCAGGTGACGTCATCATCTATCAGAAAAATGGAGGTTCTGATACACCGGTTATTCACCGAGCACTTCTCGAAGTCGTGGAAAATCCTTCGGGAGGCTGGGATGTGCCGGGAACAACACTTCAAAATGTAACCAGCATCACTTGGACATTTGAGATTCTTTGTCCATATCATGGTGGAGATTACAATCTAAAAATCGAAGATTGGGATCCCGTTCATGCTGGATACCTCACCAAGGGCGACAACAATGATTGCATGATTGACCAACCGGCAGCGAATACTCAAAGTCAGGGGCCAGGCCTTTCAGATGAGAATGGAAACCCAGTCCAGACTACCAAAGGAGAATGGGTGATTGGAGTTGCTGGAGCAGAAATTCCATGGGTCGGTTCAATCAAACTGGGCCTCTCTGATAACAGTCAATCCGTTCCCGATGCTTCATGGTCGAAATTGATTCTTACAGCAATCGTTCTACTGGCAATTCCAGCCATTTGGGAACGGGTTGCAGATCGTGTGATGCAAACAGCGCCAGAGGTTGCACAAGACCAACTGGAACGGGAATCCTCAGATTTGTTGCGCGATGATGATCAACAACAATCCCATGAAGAGGAATAGGCTACTAAATGACGAAATTTTCGTAACCGTCATTTCTGTTTTCAAACTGTGAGGGTTTCCCGAAAAACGGTTGAAAAAACCTACAATCACACCCAAGAAATCCTTCATCAAATGCCCTCCATCAAATGGGATAATTGGGATGAGGTTGGCCAAACCTAAGCCAACGTTCCACCAAATGAACCAAAACAAGAGTGTAATGATGGCCATTAGAATCGTTGTACCTAGAATGTCCCCCAACCATCCATCTGCTTCGATGTATTCCATTTCTTGGGGCATCATGATTTGACCCTCAAAAGTCAGGGGCGCATCAATCAGTACAATCGGCTGAATAACCACACCCAATGCATCGACGTACAACGGACGGTCCTGTTCCCAAGCCATGGGCCCCACCAGTCTGTCCATTCCGCTTGAACCACTAGCCATCCCTGAAACTCCAAGGAATGCATCCTCTTTGTCAATCCCCAAAGCTACTATTTGGTCATCGGTTAGATTTTGCGATTTCATATAATCCCACTTGCTGGTCAGCGTCACCACAATCACACGTTCTGTGCGTATACCGTCACCATCAGGGTGGCTAAGCACAGTCAAATTGACAGATTCTCCAACACCCTGGGTGCTCAACTGCTCGGTCATGTCTGCTGCTGAAGGAACTGGTACATCCTCAAAGTGTGTGATTATTTCCCAAGGCTCCAAACCAGACTCGGCGGCTGCAGAGTCTTCGATAATTCCACTTGCATGAACACCGGGATTGACAACTGAGAATTGGGTTGCCAAGATGCAAATTAATAACCACGACAAAAATCCAGCATACATGTTGGTCGCCGGGGCAGCCGCAAACAACCTTGCTCTTTCACGTCGAGGTGCTTTGGTTAATTCTTCAAATTCGGGTTCTACAAATGCACCAGCAGGAAATGGCCCCAGCATCAGTAGGCCCACTGAACGAACTCGCATTCCGTGCGCTCGCGCCTGTAAAGCATGGGCGAATTCATGGATAATCAAAGCGCCAGCAAAGGCGATTGCTGGCCACCAGAATGGAATGACAGGACTGACGCCGGGAAATGGAATGAGTTGACTAGCCGGTGCCTCGCTCTTTGGGACACCATAGATTAGTGCAGAACCGAAAGAAAGTATCAGAAATAAAACGATGAAAACCATGACCAATGAACAGGTCCAAAGGGAAAATTCACCATAAATTCTCCAAAATTTTCGAGGTTTGGCAATTTTCTCGATGGTATCTTGACCTCGATTGCTACGCAGCATCAACAGGCCACCAAGTACCCTTGTTGCATTCCATTTGTCGAGTATGCCCCTTCGTTCTAATTGACTCAGAATCAGCACCCACAGCCCTATTGCACCAAATGCCCAATGGAACTGTGCAGCAAGAAACGCGCTGATAAAAATCAGGATCAGGGCACGCCTATCGCGTGCTGCTCGGGTACCGCTCACACCCTTCCCTCTTCTCGCTTCTTCTTGAACCATCGGGCGAGACCTCAAGTCTGAAGCCTCCCTCGCAAGGTTATGGTCGACGCAGTGGACGCACGACGAACCCAGCGCCGAGTCAATACTTTGCTTCGCGATCGGGATGCAATTCGCCGAATGCTGGAACAGGCTGCTTATGAGAGATTGAGCCGTGATGTGGGCCGCCAAAGAGTGGCCATCGACAAACTAGAGGCATTGATGTCTGGTGAAGATGTTTAGGCCTGAAATCGCTCCATCCATGCTGGCAACGGCTTTGGTTCAATTTCAATCGTTGCCTCAGATTCGGTTTCAATTGACAAAGCATCTTCTACCAATCTCGACAACCCGGCCGAGTCTGAATTTCTACACACTACCCCTAGAAATTGGTGCAAAGGCAAACCTTGGTCCCAGTCTAGATGTGGTTTTCCTGTACGTGTAAGTGGAAGTTTAGGGATTCGTTTTGCCAAAGTGGCCAAACGCCCGGTAAGCGTTGAGGTTTCGACCCGGAAGATTCGCCATGAATCGCCTCGGACGCCTTTGAGGCGATGAGCATAGAGCGGCATCAATCCACATTTCTCTCCGATTTCTTGCATCGCTTGCAACTGCTCTTCTTTCTGTCCCGAGAAGTACACTTTCTTATCAGCTCGAGTTTTTACTTCAATAGGGAAACAGAGATCTCCCCTAAGGGCCAACAAATCTCCGCTCCCATCCATGCCCGAACCTGCAGCTCTCACTACCAAAAAGGGGCGCTGAACAACTTGCATCGCACGTGCTCGTTCTAACTCTGTGCAAGAGCGAGTAACGGCTCGAACCCCATCAGGAGAACCGGCCAAAACGGCTCGTAATTCACGCTCGTAAGACGAGGCCATCAGGCAATCCGGAACATCCGCGGTTATTACGGTGTTCGCTGAAACCCCGCGAATCCGCATTGTTTGTTTTCAAAATAGTTGAATTCGGTCCCGCGAGATGCGAAGGTTTGACTATCTACAGAGGTACCCATGAGCGTGGGAAAGGTCATTGTCCGCACTTCGGATTTCCGACTGGCCTATCGGTTGCTAGCCGGATTGAAGGCTAGACACGTTCGTTGTGCACATCTTGAGAAGGATGCTCCTTTGCCCCCCTCCGCCTTGGTTTGGCTGGCTACACCAGAGGAAGTTGAGGCTGCAGCAGACCCGCTAGGAATCGGCGCCACATTGGAATCAGTAGAATCTGCCATTGACCGTGCCCTGCGCTTTGTCGCGAAAGGAGGAATCATCAAGCAATTGACATTTGGAATAGACCCAGGTCCTCGCCCCGGTCTAGCATGGGTAGGGGATGGTCGAATTCTGGGAACGGCTCAGTTCGAATCTGTGGATGCGACCATCGATCGAATTTGTTCGTTGTCCAATGATATTGGACACACTTCCTTGACGGTGCGAATTGGAGATGGCTCCCGTACAATTTCCAATCGCTTGGCCAATGTTTGCCTCGCTCGAGGTTTGCGTGTGGAGCGTGTCGATGAGAGACGAACATCGCGTGGATTACAACGCAACCAACACCATGCATCAGCCGCTAGAATTGCGCAAATGAATGGGGAGGTTATCACTCACAAGCAACCCGTTGTTCCTACTTCAGGTGAAGTCAGAGAGGTGCAAAGATTGAGTCGAAGAATGTCGAATGGTCGAGTAACCATTTCACAAAGATTGGCCCAAGCGGTTGCAGTGGGCCGTCTTTCCATGGAAGAGGCGATTGGTCGGCAACTTCAGCGAGTGAGTTACTAGGGCCTTAAGGCCGCACCATTCAAATTGGAGGAAGTTGAGGATGACTCATGGCAAACATGCATGAAGCTGGCAGAAAGGTTGTCGAAGAGTTGCGCGGGTATATTGAAAATCATGAAGAACGAGTGGTTGTAAATCCTGCAACAGAGCATGGTCCTGATGTCATTCTTGATGGGGAAATCGAAATCGAGGTAAAAAAGTCTACAACCTCCGTTAGTCAAGTAAGACCATGGGAATATGAGGTTCTTGTGATACATCACACCCATACAGACGACCAAGTTCGATGGTATGTTATCCCCCCTCATATCGTGATGATGCGAGCAGTTAACGGCGCCTCTAAACAACATGGCCACCTCCCCCTAGAATGTTGTAACCTAGGCAAACCATCTCCAGAAAACGCATTTTTTCATGAATACGAAGTGGAACCCAAAGATATTGAAAAGGCAATAATATTGGCTCATGCTCAAGGAGAGAAGGAAGATAAATTTCGAAAATTCTCTAAGGAATTGAAAAAGCGCTATGAGGATTCTTCGGAATTTGAAAAACAACGCCTTGAAGACAAAAATAGAATAGAGGATTGTATGAGCAGTTCTGGATTTGAATTCGCTAAAGGGAAGCGCGGTGTTGTTTATCCTAAACATCAGTGATAATCAAGAAACATAGACTCTAATTTCAAAGTAGGATTACTATTGCTTAGACTCGCCGTCGCAATTTTTCCATCAGCGCATCCGCTTCACCCAGTGCACTGAGTGTATCTTCCAACCGTCCTTCTGAGAAGGCTGCATCGGCATCTCCTACCGCTTTTTCACAAGCACCGCGCTCTCCATCGATGGCCTTGATACCCGCAGCCTCCAACTTTTTGCGCAGGC
>DAVT01000038.1 GCA_002505685.1 Euryarchaeota archaeon UBA501
ACCCGGACCGCCACGAGGGGGGCCGCCACTTGGAGGTGCACTACGTGGAGCGGGCTCATCATCTTCATCGTCATCGATAAATTGGGCACCGCATCCGGCACAGCTTGTATCGGATTCTCTTATTGGATAATGGCCACAATCGTCACAAGCAAACAACTCTTCATCATCATCTTCATCTCCAATATCTGATGAATCTGCAGATTCACCCCAAACGAGTTCAATATCGCCGTCCATTGAACGGAAAAGGGTAATTTCAATCCCAATGTCAAATCCCTTCAGTGCCAATTCTGTAGCAATTGCATGTTCAAATGCATTGGAAAGATCCGGCGGTGTGTCCAAAACTCTGCCATCATCGATGTAAGTGACATTGACTTGAACTGTGTCGTCATCAGTCAGTGCGACTTGTGGTGATTCGACTGCAACTCCTCGCTTCCTTGCAACTCGACGTGTGGCAACTTCAGCCATTCTACGGAGTAGTGAAGTAGAGGGTTGATTTGATTTGGCTCGCTTTTTCTCAAGCCCTACATCTTGGCCATCATCGAGGAAACGAGCTGAACCTGAAGATGTAGCCAAATGACTTGGTACTTCGCCACCTGCTAAACCTGCCAACACACCGCTTGCAGTCTGCTGATTCATGGCCAACCACTCATTGCGAGCGTCGGCCTTGTCCGCTTTTTCTGCTTCTACAATGTTGTCAACAACTTGGTCTGTAATTGAATTGCGAGGCGGTTGAGTCGGATTTTGTGGCATCTGAGGTGCCGGAGCATCTCCAGTCATTTGCCCTGCGATTTGGTTCAAGAAATCTGAGGGAGCTGCTGCACCGGTGCCACCAGCGGCATCGCTTGCCTGCATATCGTGAGTCGCCTGTACGGCTTGTGAACTGACCACTCCGAAGTTGCGGCCACCCATCGCTCCAGAATTCGAGGGGTCCTGCCTAGCACCGCATTCAGGGCAGAAAAGAGAATCCTCTGGGATTTCTTCCGAGCACACTTGACAGTCCATGGTCCCACCCCTACGGGTGGGAGGGCTCTGCTCTCTTTTGAAAAGGTTGCCTTAATCGAAATGCCCACAGTGTCAAGAACACAAGCCGTCTAGAACGGTCGAGGGGAAGAAATGGGTGGCCTCATCAACAATGAGATTGATGCACTCCTGAAGGACACTTCTCGTTCTTTTTTTGTGACATTGGAAATGTTACCCAAGAAAATTCGTCGACAGGTCGGATTGCTATACTTACTAGCTCGTGTTGCCGATACAATTGCTGACACCAAGACGGGGTCTGCTGAGCATTTGATTCAGGCCCTTGAACAGTATGATTCAGTCGCTCAAGGGTCTTCAAACGAGTTGCCAGATTTTTCTGAGATTACAGCATTGCAAGAGCATGAAGGCGAAGCGCGTTTGATGCAAAACGTCAGCAAGGTCGTTTCTGCTTTGGATTTGTTCGATGAACTCGACAAGAAATTCATGCGTGAGTGTCTTGGAATTATCATTTCAGGACAGACGCTTGATTTGAAACGATTTGGACCTGCCAATGACACCGGCTCAATCTCCGCATTACAAACAGATCAAGAACTCGATGATTACGCGTTCAGAGTCGCCGGTAGCGTCGGTGATTTTTGGACGCACATGACTTGCAATCACATCCTAAATTCATCATTCTCAAGTGGGGAAAAGCGAGAGAAATTTTTTGCTCTTGGGGTCCGATTCGGAAAGGCGCTTCAGATGATCAATATCTTGCGTGATATCCCCGAAGATTTACGCTTTGGACGTTGCTATATACCAATTGACTTCATTCAAGATAAAGGATTAGATTCCAGTGATTTACTCGATATGAAAAACATGGAAAAATTCCGCCCCCTTTACGACAGATTACTCGATATTGCCGATGCACATTTGGATGCAGCAATCGAGTATATTGGAATGCTTCCTTATTCCCAATTCAGACTTCGTGCAGCCTGTATGCTGCCGGTCTTAATCGGCCAAAGAACGGTGTCGATGTTAAGAGAGGAAAATGTACTAGATTCAGAAAATCGAGTCAAGGTTTCTAGAGTGGAGATGAAGGAACTGATTGGTCAAACAAAGCGTTCGCTGATTTTGCCCGGCGGTGGCCAGCGATTAATGAGATCAAATCGAAATCTTTGATTCTGAGTCATTAGGAACTTTTTCGGATATAGGTCCCCAAAGGGGACCACTTGGACTTTTGAGGGGTGGATTCAATAAGGATTGAGCCCCCCCTGACACTGACGCGTATGTCCGACACCGTGAACCAACGTTCCTCCGAATTCCTAGATGAGTTCATTCTCATCGAGGATGAACCAATTCGGAAAGGCGAGGAAGGGATGCCCGTCAACTCCCGATTAGAGCAGTTGAGAGCAGCGGTTGTAATCACCAGAGAAGCGGTTCGAGCGGCCAGTATTACCGCTCTAGAATTGGCAGCAGAGTCTGCTCACTTCATGGGTGTGGTCAGTCACGGTGGAGAACTTGTCAACCCATTCGAAAATATTGAAGCAGCAGTTTGGGAGGAAGAGGATGTTCCAAGTCAAATGTTGCAGGCTGCATACGATTACTGTGAAGAGTTGACAAAGCGCGAAGCGGCCAACTTCTATCACTCATTCAAATATCTACCAAACGATCAGCGCCGAGCAATTTGTGCCTACTATGCATTCTGTCGACGTGCTGATGATATTGCGGATGGTGACTACGTCGATATTTTCCCTGGTACACAGGGAGCCAATGATCCAGAAGCAATAGATTATCGAAGAAAACTGGAAGAATTGGCTGCGGCCAAACCGGTGATTGAGCGAACTGAATTTGAGGATAAATTGGCTCAGTTATTCTTCTTCAGGAAAAAACTCTCCACCGCTTACAACTGCGTGTCCAGCACGGACCCAATTTTCCTAGCGCTGAAGGATGTTGTGAGTAGGTACGAAATTCCTCGAGAATACATGGATGACCTCATCAGTGGCATGGAGGATGATTTGTACACCAATCGATATCAGACATTTGAAGAACTGTATTCATATTGTTATCGAGTTGCCTCTACGGTGGGTCTAGTCTGTATCGGAATTTACGGATTAGAGTGTACTGCAGCCGAGCGGGAGTTTGCTGAAGCTTGGGGTATCGCAATGCAACTCACAAACATCCTAAGGGACGTTCAGGAAGATGCGGCTAGAGATCGAATCTACCTACCCTTGGAAGATTTGGAGCGGTTTGGCATCACAGAAGAAGATATCATGTCCGGTGAGAAATTGCTTGAACACCCCGGTTGGAAACCGTTCGTAGACGAGTACGTACAACGTGTTGCGAGTTACCGCGATAAGGGTTTCAAGCTTCTACCATTGATTCCAAAACAAAGCCGTTACAGTCCAGCTGCAATGATGGCATTTTACAGTAGCATTCTACGTCGAATCCAGAAGACTGGTGGAGATGTTTTCACCGAACGTGTGAAGTTGAGCAAGGCGGAGAAGTTGACCTTGGCTGCAGGTGTATATCTGCGCCATCGCTTCTTTTCCTTCTGAACAGGGAAAAACGTGTGCTCACCTTTGGTGAGCAACACAACCGATTAAGAACCACAGCAAGCGCCAGCAAACAGGAGGAGAGGAGATGCGAATCGCAGTGCTGATTGAAGACCGGTGCAAACCGAATTCTCCAGCATTCATGTATTTGCAAAAATACGCTGGCACCTGCGGAGCTGAATGTATACAGGTCAATGGCAACAAATGCAAGATCCTAGAAAGTGCCTGTCCTCCTTGCCTAGTCAGAGCCAAACATTGCCCAGGGGATGCGGTCAAAATTATCAATCTCCCAGAAGAATTGGACCACGACTTAACCCATTGTTATGGCGAAAACGGATTCCGATTGTTCCGTTTACCTGCACCTAAGAAACTCGAAGTTGTTGGAATTCTGGGTGCGAATGGAATGGGTAAATCAACTGCAATCAACCTCTTGTCTGGCACATTGAGGCCGAACCTTGGCGACTGGTTGATTGGAGAGCAACCTTGGGAAGAAGTCCTCGAAGCATTCCCGAGAGGTGAGTTGAGAGACTTCATGACCAACGTGGCTGAGAACGGCGTCAGAATAGCAGTAAAGCCACAATATGTCGACAAAATACCCAAGGCGTTTGATGGTAAAGTTAGCGCGTTGTTAGAACGAATTGACCAACGTGGAGTCATCGAACAGGTAAGCAAAGATTTGGCTATTGACCATTTGTTCTCTCGAAATTTACCTGAACTATCGGGCGGTGAACTACAACGGGTCGCTATTGCTGCAACATTGCTGAAAGATGCGGATGTGTATTTCTTTGACGAACCCTCGTCCTACCTTGATATCCACGAACGGATGCGGGTCGTGAAAATCATCCAAGAGCTTTCACTAACAGGCAAACGTGTCATCGTAATTGAACACGATTTGGCCATTTTGGATGTGATTTGTGACCTCATTCATGTGGTCTATGGCGAAAGAGCAGCTTATGGAATCTTCACACCGCCTCGCCAAACACGTACGGCCATCAATGCCTATCTGGATGGATATCTGGAACAAGAAAATATCCGAATTCGTGACAAACCAATCCAATTCCTAAGGGGTAGGATGCGAGGGGAGGAAATTGGTGAACCCATTTTGGAATGGGGGGATATGGAAAAAACCCAAGGGACATTCAACCTCAAAACCGAAAGTGGAAA
>DAVT01000009.1:0-777 GCA_002505685.1 Euryarchaeota archaeon UBA501
AGGCTGGGCATTCTTCCACGGACCTGATGAAGACTACGGATGCTCCCCAGCCAAGGTTATGGAAAAGCGCGCAGGTGACTTCGGTACTACCAACGCTGACGGAGTAGCCAACACGTTTGCTGCAACAGAGGCCGCAATGGTTGACGGACTCGCAGCCCTACAGGCTGGAGATGCGGCAGGTTACACTGCAGCTGCAGACACCGTCGTCAAGAACCTCGTAATCACATACTCGCAGGCTGTACTCAAGTACACCCACAAGATGGACAGCAACACAACTGCTGAGAAGTATCAGGCAGAAGGATATGCATTCTGGATGGCCATCGAGGCGCTTGTCGCAGATCACACCGATGCATGCTACAACAACCAAACCCACACCATGTCTTACATTGGAGCTGGAAATGCAAGCAACTGTGATGGTTTTTCATGGTATGATAATGCCTCAATGCCAGGTGGAACAACATTCACTGGCTGCTACAACATGCAAACTCACACCGTAGCGAACATGGCCGTTGGTCCAATGGGTGCAGAAATGAACGAAACAAACTGCAACGAAGGATTTGGAGCAGTTGGTTCCACTGGAATGCCAATGTACTATGACAACTATGGGGCAGGGGAGATGAACGAGATTCTTGATTTGACTGATGCTAGTAAACTTGGCGAATCGTACGATGTATCTGATTGGTTTACTGGTGCATGGGCGCACTATGGAATCACTTCCGCTGACATTGGAACCCTACAGTAAGTCCTCCGAAGAAGTGGAAAATCGCGGGGTGTTCG
>DAVT01000009.1:1084-8342 GCA_002505685.1 Euryarchaeota archaeon UBA501
GAAAATCGCGGGGTGTTCGGTCAGGGATAAGCCTCCCCTGACCGGCACCCCCTACAATTATACCACCATCAGCATTGGGTGCTACTGATGAGTAGTGAAAGGTTATCCTCAATTATTTCACTACTACTTTTGTTCTCAATGGTTTTGGCACCACTGGAAGTTTCTGCAGATAATCCTGAGAGTGAAATTTACACACTTTCAGGATACATCTACACAGCAGATGGGCAACTCGCGAATAGTACATCGATCAAAGTCGATTCGATGGCTTCGGTCTGGTCTCAAGACGGTTACTACGAGTACTCTGGGATTACCCCAGGAGAACATACAGTCCGTGCCTATTTCATGAACGATGGGCACACTGTGGCATATCGCTCGATGTTCTTCTCAAGTGACATGGAATTGGACTGGTATGTTGGACACAATTGGATTACTGCAGAGGTATTCGATGGTAATGGTCAACCAGCACAAAGTTCACCTATGACCACCGTCAAACTGGTGGAAACCGCGGAGAGCCACACCCTCGATGATGGTCGCACGGAATTTGGACCTTATACCACGGGTGATTATTACACAATGCGAGCTTACTATGGTGACATTGATCACTCGACGCAATATGTACACTTCAAATTGGAAAGCGGCTCCTCAGCCCAACCAAGTTTGAATGATTTCGACTTCCATCACGGATTGAACAGTGTTTACGGATTCATCATCGATAGTTTGGATGTTCCTGTATCTGGCGCTACGGTAAGCAATGGCAACAATAGTGTTACAACGAATTCAGATGGCTTTTATTTACTGCAAAACCTCGAAGTAGGGAGTACTCAAAATTTGACATATCATATCGATGGTGTTGAAATTCTTGAACCAGTAAACCTGTCGATTTCCTCCGGTGAAAATTGGCTCAATCAAACCTCAATCGTGGATGTTGAATTCCCTCACAATGTCAGTTTTGTTACTCAGATGCAGACCACCACTATGTCTCCATTGGCAATCGAATGGGATGGCGGTGACTACACCGACTATTATTCGTTGTACATCGGTGAGATATCTGAAGAAAATCTGGCTTATCGAGGATTCTCTGAATCCTTTATGTATACGCCTACAGCGTCCGGTACAATCGAATTCAACATAGTCGCAAACAATTCCAATGGTTCGAATGAAAATGCTCAACCGCTTCTCATTATCGTTTTGCCTCACTCGTCCAGTGATCAACTATGGTCGGCCGGAATGAGTTGGGACTATGCTTTGTTACACACACCTGAATATCACCAAAATAAGACGTACACTGCAATTGGTACGGAAATCATCACTGATGCATTTGATCGGGACCGTGAAACATTCCTTCTTCGTGTATCCGATGAAAATTACGAGGAGGGTGAAAAAGCATATCGTTGGGTCGATACAACCAGCCTGCTTAGTGTCAAAACATACTGGGTCGATGCTCCTTCAGAATCATCATACTTCCAAGAAGGCCAATTGGGCTGGGATTTCACGAATCAAGATGGAGAGGCGCATTTGTTTTCTACAAATCCTCCTACATCACTTCACTTCAACAGAACCAACATCATTGGTGTCCCAGGTCACCCCAATGGTTACGATGACACGATGAATACAATCTCAATTGAAGAAAATGTCGAAATTACCACCGCTGCAGGAGTTTTTGATACTACTTACATCACAATTGTAGATCAAAATGATGGTGTCAAATCATGGGAGCTTTGGTATAATTCAACAGTCCGAAATTATGTCAAAATAATCGATCGTTTACCGGGCTCTCATTCGGATATGGTCGAGTATGAGTTGACCGGATACAATCTACCGACCACTCCTCAGTTCACCACTGAACAAGGCAACCTAGCTGTGAACGATTATAGCATTGAATGGGCCGAATTTGAAGGCGCATCGGAATATCAGTTGGTGGAAAACGGTGAATTGATTTACGAAGGTCCCCTGACTTCGTTTGACATAGAAAATCAGCTTGACGGTGATTATCTGTATCAATTGAATGCAGTAATGGATATTGGTTATATCCTCCAAGGAGATCAAATTGAGTTGAGTGTATTTTACATTCAATTACCACCGGTCGTGACTACAACTACACAATCCCTCGGGGCTGGTCAATCTTTGGAATTGTCTTGGGAATCAGTCGAGAATGCCGCATGGTATTCAGTAACCGTCCAAGATGCGGATGGAATGACGACAGAGGTATACAATGGCACAGAGAGCACAATCATCCTGAAAGACCTTGATTCAGGGCAGAATCGTATTCGGGTTCATGTCGGCCTTGAGGATGGTAAGATTTCTGAAAAATCACCATCCATTTTCATCACCGTCGATGAAGATGTTATCTTGACTCCCGTCAGCATTTTCTTTGCTGGAGTGATTCTTTTGATTCTGATTATTACTGCGAATTGGGGGCGAAGAGGTTGACCAAAAATCGTCATCTGGCACTCTTCCAAACAGTTCTAATTGTGGCTTGTTCAATTGGAGTATACCACTTTTCTTCACAAGATAATTCTGAATCCAATGGCTCGATTCAGGTAATCGATTCGAATAATGTCAAACACAGTTTTGACGATTCGCCTTCAAGAGTTGCAATTACCAACACATATGCGGCGAGTGTAATGCGCATGCTTGGAGTCAATTCATCCGTTGTTGTCGGAGTTTCAGGTGATTTCTATGATGAAACCCTCTGGCCTGAATACACAGACACAAAAATAGTGCAACAATCAGCTCATTCCGAAATTGACTTTGAGGCCCTACTTGATTCACGACCCGAAGTGTACATCGTTTTCGCTACCAATGGAATGGTTGATACCAACGCAATCCGAGAAAAGTTGGAGCCCGTTGGAATCAAAGTCCTCGCTTTGGATTTTTACAAATATGATGTATTAAGAGACGAAATTTCAGTGGTTGCAGAACTATTTGGAAAACAGGATGAAGCCAACCAATTGTTTCAGGAATTTGATTCGATTGAATTGGAAATATCTTCAAGAATTTCCGGATTGAATAATTCCAATCGCCCTACAGTAGTCATGGAACACCATGCCTCATTGACGCGAGATCCAGTGGTCCTAACAGGCACCTCTCAGTGGACAGATATTATCGAGAAAGCCGGTGGTATGAACTATTTCAAGGATTTACCAGGACACACAACTCATGTCGATATGGAAGCAATATTGGATGCCAATCCTGATGTAATCATGTTTGATGGAATCACTTTTGATATTGGTTTCAATTCTTATGACACGGATGATATGTGTGGTACACACATGGATTTCATTCGTGATCGGCCTGGATTCGATAATATGAAGGCGATACAAGATGATCGCATGATTATCATGTCAGGTGAATTTGCCGGGCCGATGATGATTCATGGCCTACCTACACTTGCAAAAATTCTGCACCCTGAATTGTTTGAGGATTTGGATACTGAATCCTTTATACAGGATTACTTTGTGAATTATCACGGTTTAGAAAAACAAGGTAAATTTGTTTGCAGTACGATGGGTGGTTGAAATATGGACTCAATTTCCCAGAAACACATCGAAAATTCAAAATCACAAATCATAGTGATATTTATTCTGTGCATCGTGACGTTTTTGTTCGCAATATTTGCGATGGGTTGGGGTTCATCTAGCAATCTCGATGTGCTTACCACCATGAAAATTCTCTTTGGCTTAGAATCTGCAGATCAATTGCAATCTGATATCATTTGGAAACTCCGCTTTCCAAGAATTTTGATGGCTATTGTTGGGGGTGCGGCCCTTGCAACAGCAGGAGCTTTGATGCAAGGATGCCTTGGAAATCCCTTGGTTTCTCCATTGACTCTAGGTGTTGCATCAGGGGCTGCGTTGGGGGCTGCATTTGCCATCGTTCTGGGTTTTTCGATTGTATCTAGTTCAGAACTTGCCATCGTGGCTAACGCTTTCCTATTCTCACTGATTGTTGTCGCGATTATCATCCAATTGGGCAATATTAGGTCAATTTCTGCCGAGTCCTATATTTTGGTGGGAATTGCCATTACTTTCATCGCCGGAGCAATCGTATCTACCATGCAATATTTTGCCACAGATGCACAATTGTCTCAACTTGCCCATTGGTCCTTTGGAAGTCTATCTCGGCCCACATTGGAAAATGCTCTATTGGTTTCTCTTGTGGTGATTGCTTTGATGCCCTCTGCCCTCAAATGGTCATGGGATCTCAACGCCTTATCTTTGGGAGGTGACGACTTTGCAAAATCAACTGGTGTTAACCCTGAATCAACAAGGGTTCGAATCCTGATATTATCTGCACTAATGACTTCAGTTGTGATTGCATTTACTGGCCTGATTGGTTTTTTGGGCCTTGCAGCACCTCACATGAGTCGCCTAATCGTCGGCAACGATTATCGGAAACTCATCCCCTGTTCGTGTGTATTTGGTGCTCTATTGATGCTATTTGCAGATACTGTTGGCAGGACTCTTTTCGCGCCCGTTGTGATTCCAGTAGGGATTATGCTATCCGTAATTGGAGGGCCGTTTTTCATGTATCTATTATTGAAGGGAAAGGGGGCGGGGCATTGAACGAAATTCTTGATGTTGAGAACCTAAACTTCAGTTGGGGCCGAAATCATGTACTCAAGGACGCTTCCATTTCTATCGGCGAGAATGAACTCGTCGCTATTTTAGGTGTAAATGGCGCAGGTAAATCCACCTTACTCAAGTGTATCAACAAAATTCTGACCCCCTCCTCAGGTAAAATTCGCATCTCCGGTGATGATATTGCACAGTACAATTTAGCCAAATTAGCAACAAAAGTATCCTATGTGCCGCAATCGGTGTTAACCAGTTTTTCGATGGATGTTTTCGACGTAGTCTTGTTGGGTAGACGCCCCCACATTACATGGAGAATTAGCGATAAAGATCGCGATATGGTCAGTGAAACACTTCGCTATCTTGGGCTCGAAGATTTTGCATTTCGACGTTTTGATCAACTCTCTGGTGGAGAGAGACAAAGAGTCATCATCGCCAAGGCGATAGCACAAGATCCGTGCCTGTTACTCATGGATGAGCCTACAAGCGATTTAGATTTGAAAAACCAAATTGAAGTTATGAAGCGGATGCGGGAAATTGTATCAGACACTAGCAAGCCCAAGTCTGCCTTAATCGCAATTCACGACATCAATGTTGCAGCCCGATTTGCAGATCGAATCGTTCTACTACATCAAGGTGAAATTATGGCTGAGGGCACGCCAGAGACGGTATTGACCGAAGAAAACATTGCCGAAGTATTCGGTGTAACAAGCAGCATTGTGGAAAAAACAAGATACAAACCACTGCGCGTAATTATTCAAGATGAAATTGTTAAATCAGAAGAAGAATAGGTTGTGAAAAAAATGAGTGATAGAAAATTGTTGATATTGTTTGGAACAGAAACTGGAAATGCAGAAGATTTGGCATTTGATGCCGGAAATTTATCTGGAAATTTCGATTTGGAAGCAGAAGTTAAAGGAATGGATGAGGTTGATTTAGATGATATCACATCATGTAATCGATTAATGATTGTCTGTAGTACATGGGGCGAAGGAGATCAGCCAGACAATGCGCAAGATTTGTTTGATGAAGTAAGCGAATCGGAGGATGGTTGCATGGATTCAGTTAGTTTTGCCGTTTTGGCTTTGGGAGATACTGCCTTTGAGATGTTTTGCCAATCAGGAAAGGAGTGGGATCAGATTATTGAACAGAAGGGAGGTACTCGAGTCAACGACCGAATTGATTGTGATACCGACTATGAGGATGAAGCCGAAGAGTGGATTGAAGCTACATTGCAGATAATGAAAAATGTTTAATGAAAAATAGGGGGTGAAAACTTGACAGAAGAGAATGATAACAGACCCAGACATGCACCCCCTAAGGGACACGACACTCGCAACCAAGAGTTACTCTACGACCCCAATGTTGCGACATCTACACATGCAGAACAAGCGCGAACACTGGCAGAAAAAATGTCGACTGCGACCTTGTGCACAATGTCGACAAGCCCTGAAGGATTTCCTTACGGATCCTTTGTGACTTATGTGATTCATGAGGGTAACCCGATATTTCTAATCAGTGCCCTGGCCGAACATACCAAGAATTTGCTAAAGAGTTCGAAAGCTTCGTTGCTTATTGCCGAAGCAGGGGAAGGAAACCCCCTTGCCCTAGGCCGAGTCACCTTGGTTGGAGAATGTACCAAATTGCCCGATCATGAGCGAGATAATGCAAAGAAATCTTTCCTCTCCAAACACGAAAGTGCGAAATTCTATGTTGATTTCAAGGATTTTTCGTTCTATCGATTGAAAGTTGAAGCCATTCGATATATTGGAGGCTTTGGCAGAATGTCTTGGGTTGAAGAAGAAACGTGGCTTGAAGCCGAGCCCGATCCATTGGTACCCTATTCAATGGACATAATCTCACACATGAATGAGGACCATAGTGATGCTATGGTACTCTATTGCAAGACGATGAGTAAAGCCACAGATACAACAGAGGCAGTGATGACAGGTATTGATCGCTATGGCTTTGAAATGTCAGCAACAACTGAAGCCGGCCAGAGACCAATCCGCTTGGCATTCGATAAAGAAGTCTTAGATTCTGAAGGTGCACGTAAAGAGTTGGTCAAGATGGTCAAGAAGGCAAGGGAAATCGTGGAGAATCAAGAATAAAGTTTCAGATTCTAATCATTGGTAATTTTTTACGATGCGTCAATGTAAAAACCATTTCCAAAGTCGAGATGGTTTAGGGGTACCTTAAATGAGCAATATTGGGACTGCGAGCCACGATGCTACTGGTCCAATCCTTGTTGCTGAAAATTTGACGATTGGATATGAAAAACCACTCGCATCTAACCTTAATTTGAGTTTGAATCCAGGCGAGATCGTATCTATTGTAGGTACCTCTGGTGTTGGTAAAACCACTTTATTACGAACCATTGCAGGGATGGTTAGTCCGATTTCAGGAACAATTGAATGCAATGTTGCGAGACGTGGGGGCCTAGGATACATTCCACAACGATTGGGACTCGTGCGACATACCAGTGTGTATCACAATGTAGACCTCGGAGCACGCGCAGGTTCATCATTCCGCGATTCTGGACTATCGTGGTGGTCCGAGCGAAACAAGCGTGTACTCGATTCCATCGAGGCCATGGGAATTTCAGAAAAAATTCGCGAACCCGTACGCCGATTGTCAGGTGGCCAGCAACGTCGTGTGGCAACCGCACGTACCCTTGCGCAACG
>DAVT01000079.1:0-35852 GCA_002505685.1 Euryarchaeota archaeon UBA501
GGAAGAGGCGATTGGTCGGCAACTCCAGCGAGTGAGTTACTAGGGTTTTGAAGGCCGCACTATTGTTTAGACTCGCCGTCGCAATTTTTCCATCAGCGCATCTGCTTCACCCAGTGCACTGAGTGTATCTTCCAACCGCCCTTCTGAGAAGGCGGCATCGGCATCTCCTACCGCTTTTTCACAAGCACCGCGCTCTCCATCGATGGCCTTGATACCTACAGCCTCCAACTTTTTGCGCAGGCTTGACCATTCATCTTGGACATAAGTCAACAATTCATTGGCATCCCCACTGGCTACATCCAGTGCATCCAAATCCGAAGTCAGACGATCGAGTAAGGCGGCAGCATGAGACCAAGACTTCCGTTTGGCAGCGGCAGCCACATCTTTGAGACGCTCTTCCCATGCCTCCGAATCCACATGCCCTTCCCAGCGTTTCTTGATATTCTTCTTTTGACGCAGGGCGCGTTGTACATCACCCATAGCTTCTCGCTCTTTTCTGACTTCGCGTACAATACCATCAGAGACACCACGAGCAAGGCTGAATTCACCTTCCTCAAGATGCAACTTGGCATTCTCCAGGCGCTCGTTCCACAGTTTGAGGTCAATGCCCTCACTTTCTTCCATGATTTGGACCGCTGCTTCGTAGGCCTCTTGAGCCCCTTCGCTCGCTTCACCCAAGTTGGATACGTGGTCTGGAATCGTACTTGCGATTTCCAAGGCGAGAACACAGTCTTCCTTGGCTAGGGCTTCTTTGGCTTGAAGAAGCAAGTCATGCAATTGTTGGTGTTGACTACCTTCAAGTGAGGCGATCATCTTGCTTGCATTGGCTATTTCTTCTTCAGCAGCCTTCCAATGTTCGATGATGTTCAATGCGAGTTTTTTTGCTCGCCTGTACAACATTTCAGCCTCGCGCAAACTGCCCAAATCTCGCTCTCGGTCTCCCGCATCCATGCTTCGTTGCGGCTTTTTCGCAGTCGGAGCAATCTCGGCAGCCTGCTCTACAGAATCTGCACAAACTTGTCGAATCTCAGTAATATCTTCAGCTAGGGCTAGAGTCCGTTCAATGTCCTCTTCTGCCTGAGAAAGGATGCTGAATCCAAGTTCAGGGTCCTTGTAGCCTACATCTGAGGCGTTGCGACATAAACTGGAGGCTTGGTCCAAACTCACACCGTTGGCCTGATGATTCAGAATACGAACTTCCAATGCATCGAGTGCACGACCAAACCGCTTTCTCTCTGCACGGTCCAAATCTCCACCGAACAAGTCCATGGCAACCAATACGCCGGCGCCCCCGAGAACCAAACAGGCCGCAACCATCGAATTTTCATCCAAATTTGATGATAGCATAATCGCTCCACCAATGGTTAGCCCACCCAATGTCATGATGCCTCGAAATCTCTGAGCATCTAAACTACCACGAAGATATTCACGAGACGAAAGAAGACAAACCGCTGCAACGATAAACATCAGGAAATGACCAATTTGGACGAATCCTTCAGTGCTGAGGAAATCCACACCCAACACAGCGATTGCCGGCCAAGAAAGGCTGCCTGCAGCCCCCAAGCGACCCCTTGCGCGAGCATCGGGTTCAACTAAATCCTGCAACAAAAGTGCCGCAGCAAGTAATAGACCAACGGCACCCAATCTATCGAAGACTGAAATCCCCTGATTGTTGAGGGCCGGCCACATGTACCAAGCAGCGCTGGCAATGGTCACCAACGCACAACCCAGTGCAAGACCTGAGACCTTTCCTTTTTGCAAAGCAATCTCAGAATCGACTCGAGCAGAGGGTGAATCGAGGTTGTCCATCGCCTACGGCGATGAAGTCACCCTCTATGATAGATGCCCTATCACGAGTCATCATTTTCCGGTTGCCTCTTGAGTCTCCAAAGTGCGACCAAACCAATCAAGGGTGGCAGAATAAGCAACATCCACATCAAGGGTGTCATTTCAGAATGAATCGACAACCCTGTATCAAATTCTTCGCTTGAATTGTCGACAAACTCGATTCGTATGATGACGTCTCCCGAAGCCCATTCAGTCACGGAAAGTCGGTGTGTCATCGTACCAGGTCCATCGACAGTCGCTTCCACCGCAATCAATTCCGAAGTACAATCTTGAATGTAGCAAAGACGGAACTGAGTTTCTCCTTGTCCAGAATTTACCAAGGTGATATCGAGTGCACCAGGCTCACCGGGTCCTCCCGTGCCCAACTTTACAACTTCAGTCACTTGCAAAAATTCTCCAACAGGCGGTTCAACATCAAAGAGCATTGAATGAGTTCCAGTATTACCTGATGAGTCTGTTGCATTGACTACCAATACGTGCCGTCCCATTGGTAATGATGGCAATGTGAATGACTGGACTTCCGTCCAAGTAGTGCCCACATCTAATGGTTCATCATTCAATTCGACAGACCATGTCAATTGTTCAATCGCATCAATATCATCCCAAGACTCTTCCAAACTAACCTCCACGTTTGGGCCCCCTTCGATGGGGCGATTGAGATCGCCGTAGAAATTCCCATCAATGCTTAGAGCCGGACGAGGTTTTGGCTCAGTTCTGTCGGTCACAACGAGGTCCCATGTTTGGGTGGCGACGTTCCCTGCAGCATCCGTCAATTGTATTCCTAGATTGTATACAGTGAGGGGTTTGGCCATATGGCGTTCTTCGATTGTAAGGTGTTGTCCATTGACGTGTGGACCTTGAACAAACATGTCATCCCATGCATGGTTGCCAATGCCCAATTGCACCCATCCATTGCTTTTGTTGGATGTCCAACGAATGTCGACAGGAGGAGCGGAATCGTCCCCGGCTTGAACTGAACCAGAGAGCACAGCCCCTGAGGGGATGGAAAGAGTCTGTTGCCCGATATCCAAATCTACTGGATTTTCATCATCCACATGCAAATATTGCATCTGCATATTTCGGGTCGGTTGAATTCCATCAAGGTAGAGTTCCAGACTTTGATTTCCCATCAAACCCTGAGGATCCGTACACTCAAGCGTGAGGTTCAGCCAAGTACTGATTTCTAGATTAAGGAACATTGAATCAATGGTGATGTTGGTTGAATTCTCATCCAACAAAATAGTGCTTCCTTCTCTCAATATGAATCTGCTCTGAGGGGATACAATCGATGAATCTGAGCAAGTAGATTCGATTGTCGTAGGTTGTCCGTATGGGATCCAAGGCAGTTGTCGATCTTGAGCAGACCAAGACACAATTGGAGCCACATTTGTGCCCAAAGCGACGGTTACGTTACCGCTGACGCCAATTTCTCCACGGTGTATGACAAAGTCATCGGGCAATCCAGTGATGTAATCACTTTGAGGTGAATAACGAATTTCGTGAGGAGAAGGTAGGGTAATTCGAAGATCTGTACTATCGGATAAATTCCCCGTAATTGGAACCCATAGCAGACGAGTAGAGCGCCCATCAGCCTGACCGGAGATATTTGCATATGTGCTCCAGCCCCATGATTCATTGTCAAAATATGCAGATATGTTCGGTTCCCCGATCATGTCGATTTTGTCGTAAGCACAACATCCAATTCCCGTGTTGTTGGAAATCCATTCAGAAAATAGTTGAACATCATCACCGAATTCACTCGCCAATTGGTGGTTGATACCCAAATGGGAGTTCGGCAATTCGGGATGGCCGAGTGTATTTGGGATTACAATCGAAGAAGACCAAGTTGCGTTCAGTATCGCAGATTGTTCAATTGGACCTAACAGATTGAGGTGAGCTCCCCCCGAAATACTTCGCGGGTCCTGTATTGTTTGATTCAAGAAGGACGTGACATTTGTGCTTTGGTTGAACAATAGCAGATTTTCCTGAGGGACCCCATCGACAACTTTCACTAAACTCCAATTTCCTTCGGGCAAGTGAATGTCAATCGGTTGGTTTGGGTCGATTGGGGTTAAGTTGCCCGAATCATCCCACAAAAGAACCGGTCCAGGGGCTTGTTCACTCCACAAGTGAATCGAATTCTCTTCGGCCCCAATGGTGGGCAATGGCGCCAATAACAACAATGCGACGATTAGAACCGCCTTGCGCACAATATCACCTCAAACGCGTGAACCATCATCGAAAATGATGGTCGAGCCCTCGTTATCCATCATGAGCGGAATCACCCTGTGTGTGACTTCGATTTTGGATTGCATTTCTGGGGTACCTTGGAATAAGAAAAATCCACCTCCACCAGCTCCCAGCAACTTGCCACCGGTTGTACCTAAATTCATCACACTCGAATACAATTCATCTAGAGCATCCCCTGTAATTCCATCTACCAACGTTCGCTTGATTTGCCAAGATGCATCCAATAGTGATCCCACAGCAGCATGGTTGCCATCCTCAAGAGCGGTCCTGACCTCAATCGCCTGTTGTCGTAGTGCATCCAAATCAGCTCGCTTCTTTCCAGAAGAAGCAGATTGTTTGGCCAAGATATCACTTGCCTTTCTCGTAATTCCAGTGTACACTAGGAAATAGTTCGAGGCCAAGGCCTCCTCATTGATTCCGATGGGTGTTACGATGACGGTATCATCGGGCAAGAAAGCGATTTGGTTCGATCCACCGAATGCCGCTGCATACTGATCTTGTCGACCGATTGGCTGGCCAAGAATATCAATTTCAATCCTGCAAGCTTCTTCTGCCAATTGTGCCGCATCAGGTGTTCGACCAGCGTAGGTATGCAATGCGTTCAACAGACCTACGGTTAACGCAGAAGAGGACCCCAATCCAGTGCCGCGTGATGGGATGTCTGCAATCGTCGTAATCTCAACGCTATGGGTTACACCGGTCATCCGCATCGCTTCGCGAACCAGTTCGTGTTCAAGATCTTCAAAGTCTTCGACAATTTCAGTTTTGGAATAACCCACTCGGACACTATTGTCAAATCGCTTATTGACGGTGACATGAATGTGTTTGGCAAGCGCCATTGAGGTCACCAAGCCCCCGTTTTCACTGTCTGAGTAATAGGCAGGAAGGTCAGTTCCACCCCCACAAAACGAGACGCGAACCGGGGTCCGACTGATAATCATCAATTCGCGGACCACCCATTCCCCCTTGAAGCCCTCGGCTTCCGATTCCTATGGAATCGACCTTGTTTGATGACCCCAATGAATAAGTTCGTGTGTCTGTCAAGGGGTGCCGGCGGACAGGATGGATAGCGACCTCATTACCATGGATGACCTGACAAATGAAGAGATTATTTCTCTACTTGATGATGCAGAAAGATTGCTCCCTGTGGCTGAAGGGACGGAATATCTTCCACTTCTTCAGGGCAAGTTATTGGCGAATATGTTCTTCGAACCAAGCACCCGAACTCGAATGTCGTTTGAGACCGCAATGAAGCGACTAGGGGGCGATGTTGTCAACTTAGGGGACGTGAACTCATCCTCGGCTGTCAAAGGTGAAACACTGTACGATACCATGCGCATGGTCGACGGTTACTGCGACATTGCGGCACTCCGACATCCACGCCAAGGGGCAGCCCAGTATGCGGCGGATGCTTGCGACATCCCCATCATGAATGGAGGGGATGGGGCCGGGCACCATCCCACACAAACGCTACTCGATCTGTTTACCATTCGACAAGCACACGGTCGCTTAGAGGGATTGAAAGTCGCACTTGTTGGAGATTTGCGATATGGCCGAACTGTACACAGCCTTTCTCATGCCCTAGCCAGATTTGATTGTGAATTGGTATTCATCTCACCAGCCCAACTTTCGATGCCCGCAGAAATCGTCTCAGATTTGGGGCATTCTGGAGCGAAAATTACCGAAACTGAGGACTTGTATGGGGCCATACCAGATGCCGATGTCATCTACATGACGCGCATTCAGAAGGAGCGCTTCCCAGACGAGGATGAGTATGCAAAGGTTGCTGGAATCTACAAATTGACAGCAGCAGACCTTGCCGGAGCCAAAGGCGAGATGATTGTCATGCACCCACTTCCGCGAGTTACTGAGATTTCTCCGGATGTTGATGCAAGCCGACATGCTCGTTACTTTGAGCAAGCCTTCAATGGTGTTGTAGCCAGAATGGCGCTGATGTGCAAATTGTTGGGCGTCGATGTCCCAAGAGGTGATGCTTGATGTCTGCTGGAGAAATGCGTCGAGTAACTGCAATCAATAACGGTACAGTGATTGATCACATTCCAGCAGGTTCAGCCCTAGTTGTATTGCAAATGCTTGGGATTTCAGATGACCGTGCCTCTCCGATTAGCCTAGTGATGAATGTCCCCTCATCAAAACATGGCCGTAAGGACATCATCAAGGTAGAAGACCGTGAACTAACACAAGATGAACTTGACCGTTTGGCACTAATTGCTCCGAAAGCAAGCGTCGCCATCATTCGTTCATACGCAGTCGCTGAAAAGCGCGAAGTCACGATAGGAACTGAGTTGGTTAATGTAGCAAGTTGCACATTCTCAAATTGTATTACCATCAATCCTAGAGAGCCACAAGACCACCGATTGAATGTCGTGAAGACCGACCCACTAGAATTACGTTGTAGATACTGTGGCCGGCCACAAGTCATGAGTGAATTGATTGGCAACCTGATTTAGGTTTAGATTTCAGCCAACCACTGCTGGAATGTACAAGATTGACAAACGGCCTGGCTGGAAGGTGCCCCACATTTTTCACACTCAGTAGCTTCCCCCGGTTTCCACGATGCAGGAGGGTTTTCGGTCGAAGCCCACAACTCCCGAATAGCGTCCATTGAATGGACTAGGCCGTGCATTGTACCTGGATTCGAGGCTTCCATTTCGGCAAGGTAAGCTCGATGCTTCTGTCTTAGGGCACCAGTAGCATGTGGGCAATCATCGTGATGAATCGGTAATTTCGCCCCAATTGCATAGGCATGGATTTCCCTTTCTGGAATCCATCTGAGTGGCACAATTCTAGGGGGTAACCCCACTATCGGAAAAGTGGTGTGCGGGGCCAATCTGATGATTCTCTCCATTTCTCCCTTGCCCAGATTCATCAATACAGATTGAGCCGTGTCATCCAAATTGTGCCCCAAAGCCATCCACTTGGCTCCAACCCTTTCTGCAAGAGCATTCAGACCTTGTCGCCGGAATACACCACAGTACGAACAAGGCTTCATTCCTCTAGCTGCTTTGTGGTTTCCTGCCATCAAAGGCATCGAATTGACCACATTATCCATCCGCTCAAAACCGAGTTCAGGATAAGTTATACTTTCAAATCTCAAGCCATGGGATTGGGCCAATTCACGAGCGCATTCCATCGATGGAGACCGATAGCCATCAATTCCTTCATCCACACAACCACACACCAATTCGACATCACGCCTCGCTCCAACAATTTTGATCATCATGTCCAATAGCACAGCGGAATCTTTTCCGCCAGAAATACAAACCAAAATCACCGCAGGCTGCCCGGATTCATCACGCGCGTCAGAGGGTAAATTCAGTTGATTCCGAAGAGACTTGGACACACGCTTGCGAATGGATTTAGCCAAATGGGCTTGACAAAGATGCTGTCCACTATAGATTTGGTGAATTACTGCAGGATGGCTACATCGACTGCACGATTGCACATCTAACGAGAGGGACACGGTGCCGCGAAGGGGTTCATCTCTTCAAATCGATTGTTCGTTATGGATAAATTATTCAATTGATTTTTTGAAATTTCAATTGGAATCTTAAACATATTTTTTCTAGTATTTTTCCAATCTTCCGACACCCAATTGTGGGCACTTTTTGGGAACAGTTACTGCGAAATACCCATTTTTCAGTTGGCGAATCAAATTTACTACTCAAACGGCCCCCTTAGGGGCCGCCATGGGGCAAGTTCTTGAAGTCGTATTGAACCTCGATGACTTTTGAGGACGACCATGTTGACACGTTTGCTCTCCAATATCGATGGTGTCAAGGCCTGTCTATTGTCGAGAGATGGCGAAATCGTAGAAGGTAGTGGAGAAGGGAATATCACCCTCTTCCATGAAGCCATGAAGATGGTATCTGAACTGAAATTCGGCTCTCTGGAAGAGATGTGGTTTGAGGGCAACATAACAACAGTAGTAACCACGATTCGAGGTGGTTCAAGTCTGTGGCTGACAAGTGAAAAATTACCAGTTGGCCGATTAAGCCATGAGGCTCGGACTTTGCGACCAATAATCGAAGATTTGATTGAGGTGTAATAATTGTTTAATCTACCACCAGGAAATACCGTTGACTCGGAAGCTGACTTGAGCGTAGGGCAAAATCAAATGCCCTTTGAAACGGGAGTCATATCTCACTACAAACCTAGGGCGAAAACCGCTTGTGCACACCGTTTGGTTTACGGTGGAAGGGTCGTGGGTTGGCTTGCTGAGTCTGATGCAAAGCAAACCTTTGTCACAGGAGAAGGCGGGCGTGTTCGCTTGCTTGAATTATCGGATGCACACGAATTGAGTGCAAGAGGATCGACATGGAGTGTGAATCAATTTACTGAGGTGGCACGCCGAATTCCAGAGGCCTTTTCAGATCCCTCCGACGTCGCCTCTCTTCTTGCCCAAGGAGCAGCTGCGCTTCCCATCGATACCACAGACCTCGCTCTATTGGTGGACCGCCTCGTTGAATCAGATGAGGTCATTGGAGCTTTGGCGTTTGAGGACGGAGTCGTAATCCATTCTAGTGGAAATTTACCATCCACACCGGAGGATTTGGCCACATTAGGGCAAGAACACCTCCGGGGAATAGCTGCGAAATTCGATCAACAAGAGTCCCTATCAGCCAATCTACGCCTTGAAGGGGGACAATTGATGCTAACAGAAGCAGGTCAAGCATCTGTTGCGATTTGGTGTAGCCATGGTTCGGATGCCCATGCGGCACTCGCGAACGCCGCCAGCCTCGTTGGTTCAATCGATGATGAGCAAATGACTGAATTCGAAGATCTGCCTGAAGGATTCGTTACCAAAGAGTCCAAGTCGGGTATCGATCAACTGATTTCTCATTTGAGGGCAGCCCATGAAGACCAATTGACAGGGTACATAAAGTCAGTCTCTGAGTCGGATGAGCCAGTATATGTGGTACTTGTGAATGGGGTGCCCAGCGGAATTCGGGGGTCGTCAGAGTCATCCCTTTCTGATGCTATTCATGCGATGACAACTTCCTCTCGTCGATTGTTAACCCACCGTCTTGAACGGCGGGCAAGACTAGGTTTGGTGGGTTCCACAGTGGAAGATTTCTCATTGGCCCACCTCACAGATGCAATTGCAAACTGTCGGACTCGTTCCGATGACCGAAAAAAGTTGATTTCCGGGCGATTGGATGCTCTGTTCGGTTTTGATTTAGGTTTGGAATCCATGGAATCCGGCCGTTCTACATGGAAGATGTTGGAGACTGGTTCGCCCACAGCGACGTTGATGCCGGTTTCCAGTTCAAAAGTTCTAACACCTGCTGGAGGGGAACTCAAAAAACGCCTTGAGCAACTTGAGCACACTCAGATTTCCCTTGAACGAGAAAAGGGCCGTCTAGAGCGTGAACTCGAGGAAGCACGCGCTTCCAGAGACGATGCTCGAGAACAAATGCATGATTTGGAAGCCTCATTGACAGAAGCCAGAGATGAGCGAAGTGAACTTCACCGGGAAATAGATGATATGACCAGCAAAGTTCGCACTGCAGAAGCAGGCATGGATGAAGCGAGTGCACTATCCAATCGTCTCACCAAACGAGTTTCTGAACTTGAACACATGGTGGAGAAAAGAGCCGAAGAATTGGCGAGTGCATTAGGAGAGTTCGATTCAAGAGAAGCTTTGCTTGGAGATTTGCGAGAATTGACTACTCAGGAAGCCACCGTCAAATCCGAATTGAGTTCCGCTGAAACCCGTTTGGATGAAATTCGTAAAGCCATTGATCACGATGAACGATTACAGCGAGTGCTTACAGAGCAAGTGAATGCACAACGTGACCGACACCGAACAGGTCAAGGAGAACTAGATGAGGTAGAGCGTCGAATAGAGAATCAGCGAGCAGAATTGGCAGATTTGGAGGCAGAAGGTCACGCACATCGCCGATTGATGGAAGAGGAGAGGGGGCGAATTCTTGATTCTGAGAGAAAATCGACAATCATGCAATCCGAATTAAGGGAAATGATGGAAGAGCGTCGATTGTTGCTACGAGAATTGGGCGATCTCGATGCTAGAAAAGCACAATCTGAAACAGAACTTAGGATGTTGTTAGAACAGGCAGAAGATATTCAAGAGGCCCACGAAATGGCACTACTTGATCTACAAGAGGCGGATAGAATTCGTGCAAGATTGGCTGAAGAACCACTGGCACAAGCCTTGCTAGGAGACGAACGTGGGCTTTCGAGTTTAGAACCAGTCTTGGATCGAATGGCCAATGCCAGAAGCCGAGGATATAGTATCGTTCTGTTAGATCGAGCGGTTGAGCGAGCCTTGTCTATCATTCAACACAGTGTTGATGAGGTTGCCAAAACCCCCCGACATTTACTATCTCTTGAAGTCATGGAGCTGTTGGAGAGACAGGCTCCAGAGACAGCCTCAACAGTTCGTGGTTTGACACGCTGGTCTGTTCAATCTAGATTAGAACATCAACTCGCTGAAACAGTACAACACGTCGTCATTGATTTGGAAGGCCTACTCGATGAATACGAAAGATCAGTGACCATGTTGGCTCAATTGCAGGAAGTCTTGCGGGGTCTCGTTGATTTAGGCCTCCCCTCAGAAGATATCAAGCCACTTGAGCGGTTTAGCCACATGCCTGAAGCACTACCATACATTTCCGTAGAAGCACGCAGATTGATTCAGCGTTCCTTGGATGAAATTTACCTAGATGCAGATCGAAGAACTGCAGGGGATGCAGTAGGTTTGGCAGAAACAGTAGAAGTTCTAGAATCTCTACTCCGCAGACTCGACGTGGCAGGTCTAACCGGGGAAGAACCTTCGGGGGCATTATGGTCATTCCAGCGATCTGGAAGCCTGCCTTTCGAAATCGATGGATTGGCTCGTCACGAACGCCCTGAAATCAATAGCGAAGCAGTCCGGCACATGAATCCAGTAGAGGATGTCGCTGATGCGAGCCCAATGTCCTCAGAGATTATCGCGCCAAGCGCTCCTGCTGCGGCTCCAACTCCGGAAGCCAGTTCGGCACCTGCTTCAAATTCAACTTGGCAACCGATTGAGCCAGCTTCTGAAACCGATGGGGTGGATATTTCAGCAAGAATTTCTGCGGGTTTAACTCCCGCAGATGTTACTGGTAATCCAGATGAATCCGCCCTTATGTCAGATATCGATGTAGCACTTTCTGAGGTAGATTCCGCGGCTAGAACCAGAGAAGATACCGAGAATGGAGTTGCTCCCCCAGCCGATCCTGTGCGACGCGACGCTCTAGATGACTTGGAGCGCGAATTGTCGGACTTGGACATGTAGGTGAACACATGGAGAAAGAGGGAACTGAAACCCTCATGGGTCGTATAGAAACTCATGGAGACAAGTTTCCTTGGTACCTTGAAAAAGCCAGTTTCTTGCTAACTATCGGAGCCGCAATTCTTGTTGGACAATGGATGTGGTTGGAATCAGGATGGAGCGACCAATTACTGTGGCCTGCTACGGTTTGTGTGATGCCTCTAACGGCCATAATCACAGCAGAAATCATCTCGCGTGTAATTCAAAGATTCCATATTGCCCAGAGCAATTAATCACGGATTTGTTTTGACCTTGCTCAGTGCTGATTCAATCAAACCGGATACTCTTTGCCAAGGTACAATGTATCTCAATCCAGCAACAAATGTCAGGAATAGCATTGCTGAAATGACCTTTCCATAGGTTAGGCGAAGTTCCAGTGATTCCTTGACTTGTCCACTCCATTGCCCAGATCCAGTCCAACTGACAACATCGATAATCAAATCATCAAACTTCAACGCAAGCATTGTGACAAATGCAACTGAAAAGATGACAACTACCGTATGCTGCATGTGGGTATTGAGGATACTTTGGAATTGCCTTACATACTCTGGATCTTTTTTGCAAGATTCTGGCAATCTGAATGCATATTCAAGGAAACGAATTGTGGCCTGAGCGGTTTCAGAAAATACCATCAGCAGTACTGCAACCAACAGGAGTTCCCAAACTTGACTTGAGATCAAACCTCCTAGAGTGTCAGCCTCCCCAATCTGGGTGGGCAATGGGTTCAGGCCAGGTGAATGCGGATCCGATACACTGGCAAGTTGACTTACTACCCCTTCATAGGAAAGCAGAGCATAGATTCCGAGATAGACGAGCATGTAGGCCATTGACCAATTGACCATTCTCTTTGAGAGACCCCAAATTCCCATCAATCCAAACAATACCGGAGCGAGGAACAACAGGACAATCAGTAACTGAATGTATACAGATAATGGCCAAACCAAATGATTGGCATGATTCATCGAATCATCTGCATTTCCAAATGGTAAGTATAAATCAAAACTCATAATCATTCCAAATGTCCAAGTTAGAAGGAACATTCCTGCCAAGAATAGAATCATCGATCCAAGGAGGCCAAGAGTGATTTTTCGACGTCTTGCAGGAGGCTGGAAATTCAGTGCAACCCAAGCCCCAGCAATCGCCATACTGAGTAGAATTGGGACAAAATAGCGTCCATCTCCTTCGTTGCCCTGCCCTGTTACCCAATCTGGTAAGGGAAGACCATCCAAACCTCCACCATCGGTCAATGTGTCTTCTATTTGATCGAGCGTTAGGGTGTGATCAAGAGCAGGGCACCAAGCTCCAGTGCTTGCATAATCCGGGTGGCAGTGACCAAACACACGTGTCATCGTTAGGAACAACCAAATCAATGCCAATGTAGCCACAAGTTGAAGACAAACAACACGCCATTCTTTGCGCAAAACACGCAAATGTAGACTGGTCATCCCTTCCTCTTGTTGTGCTACATCATCTGCCATATTCTCACCTCCCTACATCTTCACCTGCAACAATGCTTGACTCAATTCAACATCAGGCATCCAATCAATGACGCGAGCACCATAACCGGCAACCGCAGAAAGCCGATTTTGCCGCTCAAGCTTCATGACTTCGTATGACATTCTAGGGATTCGGCTTACCAATCTCTCATAGTCTATACTAGATGGGCTAAGGATAACCACTTCATGCCCCCTTCCAGCCAAATCTCGGATCGCGTGAGGTACAGTCCCATCACCTTCTAGACTTGAGATTACGAATACGGGGCTCCCTCGGCTAAATCTTGGTGCCAATGAATTGGTTACTGCTTGTAGTGGCATATCTCCCTTTGGCGCAACCCCTGCCAAACTGGATAGGACCTTGAAGTACTGTTTATCTCCACCGTCCGCAGGTAAATATGACAACTTATCATCGTATACTGCAAGTGCCACAGAATCTCTCCGCTTGATGAAGTAGGAAGCCAAACTCGCTGCTGCCACAGTCCCCATTTCCAGTGGATTCTTCAGTACAGTTCCAATTCGGCTGATGTCTCTAGAATCGAGTAATATGAACACATCCGTAACCGCATCCCTACACTTTTCATTGACCATCATAACTCCAGTTCGAGCAAATGCCTTCCAATTGATAATCTTGAATGGATCACCGGGTACGTATTCTCTTAGTGAATAGAATTCAGAACCGGGCCCCGGAGTTCTCAGTGTCATTGCTCCAGTGTACATCTTTGGCGTCCGACTTCGAATCATTGCTTCTTCAATTTCACGTACTTGTGGGAATACGATTAGCCCCGAGCGGTGGTCAATATACATCTCTTGGCTGAAGAGGTTGAATGTGTTGCGATAGCGAACCGAGACGGGTCCAAATGAATAATGGCCACGAAGAGGGCAACGCAAAACATAGCGAATCCTTGTTGTTTCACCGGGTCCAAGGTTGACTCGCATGTAATTGAGTCCACTACGCAATTTCATTTCGTGTGGTACGTTATCGAAAATCTCCAATTGTTGTGTACGTCTGAATGAACTATTGGTAATTGCCAATTCAACGTACAAATCGTCTCCTTTGTACAAATTGTCAGCAGACAATGTACGGACGACCTCCAACTGACCATGTCCAACAACCCATGAATTGATAGCAAGGAAGGCAATGAACATCAAGCCAAGGATCATCAATTGGAAGTTGGCGATCATCATTCCAATCAAGACCAAAGAGATACCAGAGGTCATGAGTAGAGCTGCCTTACGTGTCCACATATTCTCTCACCTCCTTACTTCCGTCCCCACATTTTGACTCGTTTGACAACGGCCACAAGTTGCTCCAAGCTGTAATTTCGATCTTCAAATACGAATTTAACCAGTACGGGGTCACTAATCATCTTCTGCAATTCACGGGCAGGTAGAGCATCAAACTCATCTCGAGTCAGTGAATTCAAATTCCTAACTCTAGACAATAATACTTGTTTTACTTTATTTGGACGTTGATAATATCCATATCGCCTAGCATCTCCAAATCCATAGTAGATGATGCTGAAAACGTGCCGCCATGGTTCAGGATCTACCTTCTTGATGATGACGGCCTCGAATGTGATAAATAGAGCCAAAAACAGGAAGAGCATTGCCATCCAATCATTCGTGAAGTACACCAAAATGTAGTAAATCAGACTGTAGGTATCACTGAGGGCATTGGTTTGCTGATGTCGACTTTCGTCAAAGATAACTTGCTTACCCTGAGCAGAAGTTCCATTGTCAGCATCGTTTGCAAGAAGAGATTCTGCGATGATGTCAAGGACCCAACGACGATTGTCATTGCTGGGCATTACATTACCATTGAGTGCCCCATACCTTTCCGCATTGGTATTCTCCCAATCATAAATGGCATTCATCAGGGCTGAACCATCACTGACGAAAATAGCGCGACCCATTGGTGTGCCACCAGGTTCCTCTTCGCAATCGCGGTTGTCACACACCTTAATCGCCATAGTGAATGGGCCTGCCTCATCACTTTCGATTCCTCCACCCTCAAATCCAACATCTCCTTCGCCATCATCATTCGTGTCGAGATAAGAGTCCTGACTGGAACGTCCCCAAGCGTATATGTTGTCGCTAGGCTCTTCCGCATCTTCCTTGTCAAATGCTGATGGGGTATTCAGTAGGACGTTGTAATTCGTACTGAAGTTCCAGAATTGGGTGCCCTCTGAATCGGTTTCTATGTGGTGGGCACATAGACCGGCTTCAGAGAAAGTAGGTACGGTCCCATCGGGTGCCCCAGCGATTCGGTCAAGACGATCGATGACTCCATCATTGTCAGAATCTCCAAAGCATGGATGTTGAATGGAACGGTCTAATCCGGTGTAGTCGTATGGATTGGAAGAGTTCATCCACACATATTCGTAACCCAATTCGCGTGCCCAAGCATCTTCATCATACAATTGATGTCCACTATATCCTAAGCCGAAAACATCTGCTAGACTAGCGGCATATCCAAAATCATCCATCACCAGCAAAGTTCCTCCAGCAGCAAAGTACTCGATGATTGCATTGATTTCGGTAGCAGTGTATCCCTCACTTTCACTCCATTGAACCACACTTGCATCTCCCGTAAAACGGGGCAAAGAAATGGTATCCTGTTCAACACCAGTGACAATGAAAACGGTATCTTCAGGGTTTTCTATTTCACCCAGCAGAACTGGGCTTGAAATCATGCTTGTGGTATCCACGCCCATGTTTTTCAAATCAGCACGGAATGCGGACAAATCATCCCAATCATCATCGTAAGCTGAGAGGTGTGGGTCACTGTCGACTAGGTATGAACTAACAATACTCAGCAACAACAGAGCAAGCACAGAATAGAACGCCAACATCAAACCGACTCTACGCGTTTTCCGCGATTTCAGCACAGTTTTGATGTCCACTGAGCCAATTTTCATGCTGACAAGCTCCCCACATCCATAGGATGTGCAGCGGCGAGACGCTGAACCAAGCCTTAAGACGGTTTGGGGGCGATGGGAGAGACAGTATCAGCCGAATTTTACATCAACGACTCAAATGAACATCCTCGTCAATCGTGGCCACTTCTTCTGTTGGTATGACCAAATGCTCACCGAATGTTGGCCATGGTAGCAGGCTAGGGTCCAATCCCTCATCTAAATCCAACAATAATCCAAGCACTTCCCCCCCCACATCATCGATAAACAAGTCGACAATGATGCCGAGGAGGTCTCCGCGACTATCCACGACTCTTCTACCAGATAGTTCTGTAGAGAATGCTGCTGGCATTACATTCACCTCATACACTTTCAATGCCCATCAAGGTATCCGTCTTGCGACGGATGCTCTCAAGGCCACTGGTTAACATTGCTTCCAACTTTGAATAGTACTCAATCATGTCAGGCGTGATGGTTGGACGCACGCGATCTATGGCCTGCTCGAAGTGTTTCTTTGATACAGATTTCTTCTCAGCCCGCATGGCAATCAGTGCAGCCTCTCGACACACCGCTTCGACATCGGCGCCGGTGAAATTCTGCATATTCTCTGCCAGACTATCCAAGTTGAATTTGCCCAATGGCATATCTTTAGCATGAATCTGGATGATTTTCCTTAGGCTTGCTTGGTCGGGTGGCGGAATGTGCATGACTCGCTCAAATCGACCACTCCTGAGTAAAGCGGGGTCAATCATTTCTGGTCGGTTGGTTGCTGCAATCACAATGACGCCTTCCATCGATTCAATGCCATCCATGCTAGAGAGCATTTGATTTACCACACGGTTAGATACATCGCTACCTTCGCCTGAGTTTGAAGTTCTTGCGCCAGCAATTGACTCAAACTCATCTAGGAAAATGATACTTGGACTGGCTTGTTTTGCTTTCTTGAACACTTCTCTGATAGCTTTCTCGGATTCACCAACCCATTTGGAAATTAATTCAGGTCCTTTGACTGTGATAAAATTGGCCTTTGCTTCGTTGGCAATCGCTTTCGCAATTAGTGTCTTTCCAGTGCCTGGTGCTCCAAATAGTACAATTCCTCGAGGGGGTTTAATTCCAAAGTGTTCGAATCTATCAGGCATTGTCAGTGGCCACTCAACACTCTCTTTGAGTCGTTCTTTCACTTCATCAAGACCACCAACATCAGCCCAAGAAACTTCAGGAACTTCAACATAAATTTCTCGAAGAGCACTTGGTTCAATATCTCTGATGGCCAGTTTGAAATCTCCCATTTGGACTTCCATCTTCTCGAGGACTTCAGGTGGGATTTCGTCTTGGTCTAAATCAATATCAGGAAGGTAACGACGCAGAGCTTTCATCGCTGCTTCTCGGGTTAGACTCATGATATCTGCCCCCACGAATCCATATGAATTTTCCAAAATCCAATCCATATCAAAATCATCCGAAATAGGCATACCTCGTGTGTGGATATTGACTATCTCTCGACGTCCATTCTTATCTGGTACACCAATCTCCAACTCACGGTCAAATCGCCCTGGTCGTCTCAACGCTTGGTCAATGGCATCGGGCCGATTTGTAGCTCCGATGACAACGACATTGTCTCGACCCTGCATTCCATCCATCAATGTCAATAGTTGAGCGACGACTCGTCGTTCAACTTCCCCGGAAACATCTTCACGCTTGGGTGCGATTGAATCCAACTCATCGACGAATATAATCGCAGGAGAATTTGAGGCAGCATCATCAAAAATTTCACGCAACTGTTTCTCGGATTCACCATAATACTTAGAGATAATTTCGGGACCGTTGATGCTGGTGAAATGTGCATTTGTTTCATTGGCAACAGCCTTCGCAATCATGGTCTTACCCGTTCCGGGGGGGCCGTGTAACAACACACCTTTCGGTGGATCGATTCCAAGTCTGCGGAAGAGAATAGGGTGCTTCAATGGCAATTCTATCATTTCACGAACCTTGAGAAGTTGGTCCCCCAACCCCCCAATATCTTCGTACATTATCGAAGAAACCTCTCCGGGTTCTTCATCCTCAACCATTTCTTCCTTGATGACGATTTCAGTGTCGGGCAGAACTCGAACAATGCCTTTGGGTTTGGTAGAGACAATCGCGAAGGGTAATGCTTCAGCAAATAGAGTCATTCCGGGGATAAATATGCGGTCACCAGCGACAACTGGTCGCTTGTTGAGACCTCGACGTGCGAATCCCTCAATTCCTGAACCAAACTTCACCTTCTGCTGCTTGGCCATAACTGGACTTAGAACGAGTCTTTCGCACTCCTTAGTTTCGACTTTTTTGATGGTAACACGGTCACCCAAACTAACGCCCGCATTCTTGCGAATGATACCGTCGATTCGAATGACTCCAAGGTTCGCGTCTTCGGGTCTGCATCTCCATACGATGGCCGCGGTATTACGCTCCCCTGCAATTTCGATAACATCCCCGGGTTTTAGCCCCAAATCGTTGTCAAAGGGCACTCTTGCTCGGCCGTGACCCACATCACTTGGGATTGCTTTCGCTACACGTAGGGATAGTGTCTTGTCTTCTTCATCAGCCATGTCATCGCCTCCAGAGCAAGGGGTGCATTCCCTTCCCCTCCTAAAACCTGTTCAATTCTAATTCTGGTTGGACCGCAGTCTGGGAGGTTCTGTTCAACCGCCGAGAGGCGAGCATTGATGATGGGGGTGTCACTCGACGGGATATGGCGCACGTGCTCTCAACAGGTCTAGAATTCCTTGACCAAAGCAATCCAAATGGCAACCCTTGTGTGAAGGGATACAACATCATCAATGGCGAACTAAAATTGGCCAGCGATGGTTCTACCTTCAAATCGATGAACCCCGCTTGGTTGGACGACTGTTTGGGTGAATTCCCTCTGTCGACTGAAGCCGATGTTCACGAAGCGCTGAAGGCAGCCAAAGAGGCGTTCCCGGGTTGGGCCGCTACTCCTGCTCCAACCCGCGGACAAATCATCGGAAATATGGGTCGCCTACTCATGGAACACAAGGATGACTTGGTTCGATTACAAGCACGCGAAATCGGAAAGACATTGAAAGAATGTGGTGGCGAAATTCAAGAGGCCGTTGACACCTGTTTGTTCTTCCAATCTGAAGGACGACGTCTGTACGGACAAACGGTGAATTCCGAATTACCCGACAAGGAACTGTTCACCTATCGTAGGCCACTGGGTGTTTGTGGAATCATTAACGCTTGCAACTTCCCATCGGCAGTTCCATTCTGGAAAATGATTCCAGCAATCATGTGTGGGAATACCTGTGTGTGGAAATCACCCCAAGATTCACCACTATTGTCGTTTGCTCTAGCGCGAATAATGCATGAGTCAGGGTTACCAAATGGTGTCATCAACCTCGTTCATGGCAAAGGTAGTGGTGCAGGGCAACACTTGGTCAATGCTGTAGACAAGGGAATGGTCAACAAGATTTCATTCACTGGCAGCACCGCCGTCGGAAAAATGATCGGCGAAGTTTGTGGACGCAATCTGGTCTCCGCAAGTCTAGAACTGGGCGGGAAGAATCCATTGGTTATCATGCCCAGCGCAAACCTCGACAATGCGGTTGAAGGTGCCTATTGGGCAGGATTTGGAACTGCTGGACAGCGATGTACAAGCCTAGGAAATCTAATCATTCACGAGGACATTTATGATGAATTCATGACCAAATTGATGACCAAGGTTGAGAGTACTACAATTGGGGATTCATTGCGAAATGATGGCGTTCTTTACGGTTCTATGCTATCTGAAAAATATGCTGAGGATTTCCTTGAAGGCGTCGAAATGTGCGTCTCAAGTGGTGCCACTAAGATATTCGGAGAAGGCCGTATTTCCAATGACAACAAACCGTCAGGATTCCTAGGCAATCCCTCCGAGGGTGTATACATGTGGCCCCACGTTTTCGTTGATGTCACCGAAGATATGCAATGCTTCCATGAAGAAATATTTGGGCCCGCAATTACTGTCGTGAAGGCCAAAGATTTCGACCATGCACTACACCTAGCAAACGCCTCACCCTATGGATTATCCAGTGCAATATACACAAATGATCGCCTCGAGGCCTATCGGTTCAAGACAGGTATCAAAGCTGGAATGACTGGCATCAACAATTCAACTACAGGTGCAGAAGCACATCTGCCATTTGGTGGTGTAAAAGGATCGGGCAATGGAACTAGAGAATCAGGAATTTGGGTCATTGAAGCCTATTCATATTGGCATGCTGTAAATGATGAATTGAGCGGAAAATTACAGTTAGCACAAATGGACGTCGATGAAATTGAAATCGAAGAAGCTGAAGTTGATTGGGGATCCTTGGCCTGAGGGAATAAGCAATGGAGATTACGCGTGAAGCACTTCGGCTTGCCCTGTACATCACCGGGCCCTTGGTTTTAGCATCATACGTGTTCGGAATTTCACGAATGGAGAGCCCGATGGATTTGTGGGGTGGCATTCCTGAATCATGGCGTACACTCAATGTAACATGTATGTTCGTTTCAGCAACTGGTTTTCTCATCATGTGGTGGTTTTTCCTGTATCGATGGGACGCTGCAGTCGTAGAAACAGTTCAGTGGCCATGGGGCGAAGGGGATAGCGGTGGTCATTCAAGACTGATGCTTGCATTCTTGTTAGTCACAATCCCCTCAATGTTTTGGTTAGAATTGACTGCCCTCCACATTCGTATCGATGAAAGTTGGAGCCAATGGCTTGTGATTGGATGTTTGTGGCTGGTTTGTCTAGGCAACATTTTGCTTGGTTTATTTGCTTGGGGTGCATACAAACAAGAAGTCTCTTCCGATACGATTTGGCCAGTGGTCGGAGCCACTATGTTGGGTATTCAAGTGATCATCAATGATGGTATATTGTGGAATTTGAAGTATCCATGGTGAAAGCACCTCAAAATTTTGCCAGATTATGTGTTATAAGCCCCCTACGCGTGCGCACCAACATGAGTGGACAACTCAGTGATGATGGCAATTTTATGTGGAACGGAAATGAATGGGTTCCAGTCGAACAAGCACCTGCACCAGTGGCAGCAACACCAGCAATGGCCGAGCCCGTAGCAGCAGCACCAGCAATGGCCGAACCAGTTGCAGCAGCGCCTGCCATGGCCGAGCCCGTAGCAGCAGCACCAGCAATGGCAGCATCTGGTGGAGATTGGCGAATTTTGATGGCCGAGAGTGGTTTGCAGATGTTCTTCATCAAGATTGGTTGTTTCTTGGTGAACTGTGTCACACTTTTCTTGGCAGTACCATGGACGACTACAATGTACTACACCAACTGGACAGAGCGAGTTGTACTTGGTGGTAGAAAATTGAGGTTTACTGGAAGCGCTGGGGGATTTTTCATGGTCTGGCTCAAAACATTGGGACTTAGCATGATTACTCTCTCAATCTATTATTGGATTTGGGGTAGAAAGAACGTCGCTCGTTGGGTAGATTCAAACATCCAATGGGCATGAACGAATTGACCCTTGGAATTTGAGCGCCCCGGCGGATGCACCTAGTTGCATCATGTTCTCCATTTGCCCAGTGCATCGCGGAGAGCATCTTCAGCCACTTGGTGCTCAAATCGATATCCAGTTTGCATTAACCTTGTTGGAATAACCCGTTGACTTTCCGTTGTCAAAGCAACACCCATTTTTCCGTACAGGAACCAAATTGCGAAAGGAGGAGTGGGCATGAATGCAGGACGCCGGAGAACCCTGCCCAGGGCTTTGGCAAATGATTTCTGTTGCAATGGATCGGGTGAGGTGAGGTTGTATGCCCCTTCAGTGTCTGTTGACATCATAAGGTGATGTAATGCATAGATTTGATCATCCATGGAAATCCAAGAAAACCATTGTCGACCAAAACCGATAGGGCCTCCTGCCCCCATTTTTGCTGGAAGTAGCATTTTCTGCAATGCTCCTCCACAGGCATCGAGCACCACTCCTGTACGCGCATGAATGGTACGAATTCCAGCCTCTCGAGCGGGATTGGCAGCCGCTTCCCAAGCGAGGCAGGTTTGTGGAAGGAAACCAGTACCAGCCTCACTATCTTCATCGAGGATTTCATCCCCCCGGTCTCCATACCAACCAATCGCGCTGGAGATTAGAAACACGTCAGGTTTCAGTTTCAATCCAGCCAAAGAACGGGCGAGTAAATCCGTGCTTTCTGTACGACTTTTTTCGATGAGAATTTTTCTCGATTTTGTCCAACGACGATCTCCAATTCCTGCACCCCCTAGGTGAATGACGATATCAAAACCTTCCAATGATGAGATGTCTATTTCCTTAGAACTAGGATCCCATTGGATTTCGTTGCAATTTTCTTTTGGTGTTCGACGAACCAAACGCCAAACCTCGTGTCCACCCGTATCAAGGAATGCTACCAATTGTCGTCCAATCAGTCCGGATGAGCCGGCCACAAGGATTCGTTTTCGAGGTAGGTGGCGGAAATCAGAGTGTCGTTGCATATCTCGAATCAATCGCAATTCTCTGGCCCGGAACATTCTGTCCAGTCGGTTCCGCACATTTCTAGAACCAAACATTCGACCGAGAAAACCCATTGGTAATTCATATTCTACTTCTTCCTGTACAATGGTAGTTTCACCATTCTCAATGAATCGATGTACATGATGCCATGAGCGAAAAGGACCTTTCCGCATGAAATCTTCGAACTTTTCAGGAGGTTCATATCCGACATGTTCCGCGACCCAAGTCATCTTCAATGGACCCAAAGGAAATCTGAACACGCGTTGTGCCCCATCTTCTAGAGTTTCATCTGAGCGTACTTCTTCGGCTATTTCCCAAGGGGGCATCAACCTCCTAAAGGAGCCACGACGCTCAAACCAATCAAACACTACTTTTTGATCAGCTTCGACGGTGGTTTGATACTCAAATCGCATGTATTTGTCCCCTATCATCAAAAGTACTCAGTACTCTATACGGGGCGAATAAAATGTACCTATTATTCTAACTCCCTGAATACACCACATGTCCCCGGAAATTTAGTACGGAAATCTCATAATGCGGGGGGCTACGGATTGCAACTGTATGGGGGGCGAGTCGACCTCGGATGTTCTGATTGTTGGGGCTGGCCCCGGCGGGCTTACTGCAGCAATGATGCTTGCAAAGGCAGGCGTGGGTGTGACGATTATTGAGAAATCAGATGGAGTCGGTGGCCGTACACGAGTTTTTGAGAAAGATGGTTACAAATTCGATAATGGGCCCACATTCTTCCACTATCCTGAGATTTCTGAGGAGATTTTTCAATCACTGGGAAGGGATGCTCATGAAGAATTGAATCTTATTCCACTAGAACCAAATTACCGTCTTGTATTCGGTTCAGGTGGAAGTTTGAACGTCACTTCGGACCTTGACAGTATGACTGAACAAATACGTGAATTGTGTGGAGACAAAAATGCGGATGGTTTTCAGGTATACATGGATGACAATCGTAGAAAATTGCAATTCTCTAGAAACTGCTTGAATTCACCATGGAAAGGTGCATCTGATCTCATCAGTCGTAGAGCACTCCGTGTATCTCGAGTTCTACGGCCATGGCGTAGCGTGTCATCAGACTTGTCGAAGATATTCCCTGACAAGCGAATGCAAGTTGCCATGTCTTTTCAGACCAAATATCTAGGGATGAGTCCTTTCCAAGCTCCGAGTTTGTTCACAATTCTTGCCTATCTAGAGTATGAGTATGGTGTATTCCATGCCAAGGGAGGGCTGGGTACGATTACCGAGCGCATGGCTGAAATTGCTCAAGAAATGGGTGTTGAGATTCGTTTGAATGAACCAGTTGAAGAATTCCTCTTTGAAGGGAAAACGGTGGTAGGCGTGAAGACCAATCAAGGGACCTATCACGCAGATAGATACGTCATGAACGTCGACTTCGCGACAGGGATGAAGGGATTGATTCCCGACAAATTGCGTAAGCGATGGTCGAATAAAAAACTCGACAAGAAATCATACTCATGCTCGACATTCATGTTGTATCTTGGTATTGACAAGTTGTATGATTTACCGCATCACCAAATTTACGCCGCCAAGGATTACGAAGAAAATCTGCGCGAAATATCCAACAACGAGGTATCTTGGAACGACCCGTCGGTCTATGTTCAAAATGCCTGTATTACTGACCCATCAATGGCACCTGAGGGTCATTCAACAGTCTACGTATTGGTGCCTGTCAGCAACCAGCATCCAAGTATTCAATGGGATGAAATTAAGCATCAATATCGCGATGTTATAATCAAGCAAATGGAACATTTGGGCTATGAGAATTTGGAGAAGCACATCGTATCGGAAACCATTGTAACACCTGATGATTGGGCATCACGAGATATCTTCAAAGGTGCAGTATTCAACCTCGCCCATGGTCTTGATCAGATGTTATGGCGGCGACCCCAAAATCGCTTTGAAGAATTGAAGCGATTGTATCTGGTTGGAGGGGGTACGCATCCAGGAAGTGGTTTGCCAACAATTCTTGAAAGTGGGCGCATCACTGCGAAACTCATCTGTGCGGATATGGGTATCATTCCCGATTGGGAGGGCCAAGAGACATGGTTCTCAGATTGGCCGAAGCCCAAGGAGATCCGTAAACTTGAATCTCAGTCCCACTGAACTTGATCGGTTGAGAAATCGAATGTGCAACTTCCATTGCACGTATCATTGATGATTCCAGTCAGCAAAAACACCTCGACCATCTCATTGACTTGAACGATGGGTGCAATCTCATTGTGTGCTTTACCAGCGTCACCAATCGGAGGTGCTGCATTTGTTTCAGGCATTGCTTCGTAATCACCATCCCAATATACAATCGCTGAACCACTGATGGGCCCATCCGCAATTTCGACTCCATATGGAATGTGCATAGAACCATTGAGAACAGGCATACCCACTGCTCTAGCTGAACGATCGGAAGAAAGTTCGGGAACCTGAGCGTCGTTTACCGAAATCGTAGACAAGACATTGAATGGTTGGATTTGGTCCCCATACCCGTTTTGTGCGAACCTCAGCCATGTTTCAGCATCTGTCGCATCCCACATTTGTTGACAAACGGCAATGAGAAGTGCTCGGTCATTCCGTTCGGGATAAGCCGTGGGAAGTTTGAACCCATCAGAGAATCGTGCGTAGTTCGTGCTACGCTCAATGAATGTAGAGAATCCTGAACCGCCAACCCACAACGCTGCACGATCTATGTCTGGAGAGAACGCTGTGATACTGGCGCCGTAAATTCCACCCAGCGAATATCCCATGTAATGAACATCAGAGCTATTGACCAAATTTACATCGTTGTGGTATAGTTCAAGTTTGTCACTACAAACACCCTTGAACGTGCGTGCCAAAGCCATTTGGTTGACCAGCATTTGTTGAAGGCGGTCCGATTGATGCTCAAAGTATTCAGGGTTTCCAAGACCCTCGAAAATGGTATCTAAATCCGAACCAGACCATCCGGAGATATCTGTGGCTACCATCGCAACCTCATACTCATCCATCCAACCAATGGCCCAATCAGAAACTGCACCTCGTCCGTCTCCAAGGAATCCATGGCCAAACACAACCAAAGGCCCACTCTTATTTTTCTCAGCAAGAACAGAAGGAATCACGAGTGTAAATGGGATTTCTGCATTTTCGACGAATTGTGGAACCCCATTTGCATCAGTGCTAATCCGACTAGGTGGATTTTGCCATTCAAGATATTGAGGTACAGTGTATGTTCCTTTGATTCTGCGGAAATCTAGTTCCGTATCATCCATCCAATCTGTTTCATTCTTTTCGATGGTACAGTCAATCCCGTCATCCCCCAACCTTTCCAACGCATCGGCTCGCATTGAAAGCATGGGGCCTACAATCGAATCAAGTGAGGCGGTGTGAAATTGCCAAGCGGCCTTGAGATTGGAAGTATTATGTCCAGCATCAGAAATCGATGAAATCAAATCCGCCATTGAGCTCTGTCGTGATTCAACATCAGGCGCATTGGTTTCCAATCCATCCAAAATCGCTTGGAAAGCCACTGAAGCCGTGACATTCAATCCTGAAATCCCAACTCCATATGCGGTATTGGGGTCCAATTGTACTATGGTTCTGATGAAAACAATTGTCGCGGTTTCGTCATCCGCTCTAGCATCAATTTCAACCCAATGCGGTACCTTTTCTCCGGAATCCAAGTTCAGCAGAATCGTCGAATGTCCATCTTCTAGTGAAAGACCAATGGAGTGTTGATCCGCCACTCCGGTCAAATCTGGAAGGGTGCTGAATGCGGTCATAATTTGAGTGGTTGGGCTCATCCCATCCAAGTAGTTGAGCGATTCAATCTGTACGCTTTCCCCGCGATCTGAAAGGGAACCCGATACTGGTAGAGTATTCTCAGCATAGTTGACTCGAAGACCCGTGACAGTGGAATTATCTTCGCGAAGGAAGGCATCTGATGGGAAGGGAAGCATGCAGTGAATCGGATTCAGGTTGTCACAGCCGTTGGTTTGTGGAACAGAGACAATTGAAGGCAAAGGTGTAGCCACTGTTTCCTCTTCAATAACTTCAACATCTTCAGTTCCTATACAACCGGGTAGCATCAACATGAAAACAAGCACTAGGGCTACAAATCTTCTATCCATGGCACTCCGAAAGGCAGTGCCATTATCAAACACTCCCTACATTTAATCAGAGAATCAATGAACCACATTCGGGACACTTCATTCCTGGGAAAAATACCCCCGGCATGAAACCACATTCTGTGCAAATTGACAACACTTCATCCATAGGCATCGCACTGGGTGAGGATACTTGAACCCCTATGGGGTTCACAGCGAAGTATATGGTGGGGACTCTTTGGTCGGTCAATTGGGGCTGTTATGACATGGGGGACAAAATTCCGTTACCCATGAAGAAGGGCTTCGGTGCAACCGACCGCATCGATGCTTGGTGGAGGGGTCCTTCCGCCATGGCCTTCTACCTCGGCATCATGGTTGTATACTCAACTTGGCGAGGTTTCATGGAAGCAGATTTCTGGATTTTCGAGGACTTTGGGAGATCTGCAGGAACACAAACCATGGCCATAGAGAGCAATGGTAGCCATGTTTTGAGTCCCTTATTCAGTCCTCTTATCATTCCAGATGAACATAGTTGGATGCCAGAGGAAATTTGGTGGCTTTCACCCGCCATGTTCATCCTCATCTTCCCAGCAGGCTTCCGCGGAACTTGCTACTACTACCGAAAGGCATACTATCGAGCTTTCTTCCAGCACCCTACTGCTTGTGCTGTCAGCAAACCTTGGAATGCATACAAAGGTGAAACAGGTTTGTTGGTCGTTCAAAATTTGCATCGGTACTTCATGTATGCAGCCTTAGCTTACCTTCCAATACTTTCCTACGACGTGTGGCTTTCAATCAATTTCCACGAAGGTGATGTTCACACCTACGGAATCACTGTTGGTTCACTCGTATTGTTGGTCAACGTGATTATGCTAACCGGATACACGTTGGGTTGTCATGCCTTCCGTCATGTCATTGGAGGTGGTTCGAATGATTGGACCTCGACCGGTTTGGCGCGTCTGAAGTACAAAATGTGGAAGTTCAGCACGAAGTTAAACGAGAAGCACAAGGATTGGGCTCTGTACTCCCTGTTTTGGGTGATGTTCACAGATTTCTACGTCTATGCATGTACAGATCCAATGTTTGGCTGGACCGATTATGTACTATGGGGGGGGCTCTGAATGACTGAAGATTACACAGTCCACGAATATGATGTCGTCATCATTGGCGCTGGCGGTGCAGGCCTTCGGGCAGCGATAGAAGCCACACGGCTAGGAGTCTCTGTCGCCGTCATCTGCAAATCGATGCTCGGTAAGGCACACACCGTGATGGCCGAGGGAGGTGCCGCGGCAGCCCTTGCGAACAAAGACCCCCGCGATTCATGGCAAACTCATTTCCGAGATACGATGAAAGGTGGAAAATATCTCAGTGATTGGCGCATGGCTGAGATTCATGCTAAGGAGAGTCCCGATCGGATTCGCGAACTCGAGCAATGGGGGGCTATTTTTGATCGCACGCCTGAGGGTTTGACCAATCAGCGTAACTTTGGTGGACACACCTATCCCCGTTTGGCACACATCGGTGATGCGACAGGTCTTGAACTGATTCGAACTCTACAAGAGCGAGGTATTCACACCGGAATGGAAGTGTTCATGGAATATACTGTTCGACATTTATTCAAGACCGATGGAAGAGTATCTGGTTGCTTCGCCTACAACAGAGTCGATGGTTCACTACACGTATTCAAAGCCAAATCTACAGTTCTAGCTACTGGCGGTATTACCCGTTGTTGGTCTGTCTGTTCTGGTTCATGGGAATATACAGGTGAAGGTCACGCACTGGCCTATTGGGCAGGAGCAGAAATGGGTGACATGGAGTTTGTTCAATTCCATCCTACTGGTATGATTTGGCCTCCAAGCGTCCGAGGTATTCTAGTTACAGAAGGTGTCCGTGGTGAAGGCGGAATGCTAACCAATTCTGAAGGTAAGCGTTTCATGTTCAACTACGTACCTGAAATGTACAGGGAAGAATTTGCAGATACCGAGGGTGAGGCAATGGAATGGGTTTCCTCCATCGTTGCCGATGAAACTCCGACTGCCCGCAGGCCCCCTGAACTTCTTACTCGTGACGTGGTTGCTAAAGCTATCAACTCAGAAAGAGAGGCCGGGCGGGCAAGCGAGCATGGGGGTGCCTACCTTGACATCTCGTGGCGGCCAGAGGAACAGGTCAAGAAGAAACTTCCAGGAATGTATCATCAATTCATGGAATTGGCAGCAGTAGACATTACAAAAGAACCAATGGAGGTAGGTCCAACTGCACACTATGTGATGGGTGGTGTCAAAGTTCATCCCGAAACTCAGGAATCTACCGTCCCCGGATTATACGCAGCCGGAGAGGCAGCAACTGGTTTGCACGGGGCCAATCGACTTGGTGGCAACTCATTGTCGGATCTAATCACATTTGGTAAACGCGCTGGACAATACGCTGCTGAAAGTGCGAAAGAAATTGAATCATTTGAGCAAATCTCTGAATCTGAAATTGAGAAAATCATTGCTGAAACATTGGCTCCGCTTTCGCGTGAAGGTGGAGAAAATCCTGCAAAGGTTGTCGAAGAATTACGCGACTTGATGCAGGAAAAAGTTGGAATTATTCGTCAAGGACATCAACTGGAAGAAGCGCTTGAAGAATTGGAATCATTCAGAGAAAGAGAAGCCAGCACTTCACCCGGTGGAACCCGAATCTACAATCCAGGTTGGCACCAAGCACTTGAAATTGGCGCGATGATTGATATCAGCAAAATGTGCGCAATGGCAGCACTGGCACGGGAAGAGAGTCGAGGTGGGCACACCCGCTTGGATTATCCTACGCCGGACTATTCACACTGGGGGAAAATCAACAGCGTCATTATCATGAATGAATCCGGTGGAATGGACCTTACACATGTCAATTACCCTCCGATTCCAGATGAATTGAAACAACTGTTAGATGCAGATGATCTACACGAGGAGGAGTGAATATGTCAGAAGATGTCACATTCAGAGTCTTCAGAGGAGAACCTGATGAAGATGATACTCCAACCGGTGAAATGGTTGACTATACAGTTGAAATGGATGAGGGAATGGTCGTTCTAGACGTAATACATCGAATTCAAGCTGAACATGCTCCGGATTTGTCTTGCCGCTGGAATTGTAAGGCAGGTAAATGCGGTTCATGCAGTGCTGAGGTGAATGGTAAACCTCGATTGATGTGCATGACGAGGATGGAAGACATCATGGAAGAAACTCCGGAGAATACACCTGTGGTTGTCAAACCCATGCAAGCATTCCCATTGACGAAAGATTTGGTCACCGACGTTCAGTGGGCCTACGACCTCAACAAGACGATTCCAATGTTAGATGGTCCCGAAGAAATGGATTGGAGATTCGATCAAAAAGAAGCCGACAGGGTTCAAGAGTTCAGAGCATGTATCGAATGCATGTTGTGTGTCAATACATGTCACGTAATGCGAGAGCACCAACTCTGGGATGAATTTGCAGGGCCTAGATTCTTTGTTCGTCTAGCCAACCTTGAGATGCACCCAATGGACCAAGATGAAACTCGCCTTGAGATGATTAAGGATGACTACGGACTTGGATATTGCAACATTACACGATGTTGTACAGAAGTATGTCCTGCCGGTATCAACATCACAGATAATGCAATCATTCCTCTGAAGGAAAGATTGGTGACAGAATACTACGATCCAATTGCAATCATCGCCAAGAAATTGGGACTTCGATAATTGATTAATAATTCAATTAAAAAAAGCCCGCCAGAGGCACCGAAGCGCCTCTGACGGGCCTGTGTGTTATCTTGTGTTTACCAACTCTAGATTCTTCCGATTCCTATCAAAGGTGGTCGACGCGTTGCTTCTTGACGTTGGCCTTCTTGATCTGGCCCTTCGCCTTCAGCCACTCCGGCGCAGATGCCGGAGGTGTCACCATTTCGGTCCAGCCCTTGAAGACGTGAACACGCTTGGTGCCACGCTCTCTCAGGTGGATGTCGGTTGCGCCACGAGTGGCTGCCTTCAAAGCCGCGCCACGAGGCTGGCGACTTGCGAAGACCTGGCTTGTGTCTTTTCCGCCCTTCATTAGGACGAAGTACTTCTTTTCTCCCATAGAGTTTCACCTCTGGTCCTGACGCTCTTTGGGACCACCTTAAGGATTACTCCCGATAAACGCTATACTGCGCCCCAAATTGCAGTTTTTACGATTTTTCGAGTCCCACAAGAAAATCAGGCGCAGCGCCTCGATTATACGCCATTGGGCTTTCAAAATCCTCTATATTTCACATCCATCCAGTGATGGCTTAGCAGTGTACCGTTCGTGTTAATTTTGCGATTTATTTTTCCAATGAATGAATGTATTATCCACTCCAACTGATTCGAAAATTTCTTGGGAAAAAATTAGGGAAAATTAACCTGTACCATGACTCACGTACGCGTAGAGTAGTGGATACGTTACAATGATTTAGTTTATCAGAAGTTCTCAATACAGTAAGAAAAGGCGGTTTCCTGAAATTAGATCCAATATTTCGAAACAGGGTCTAATGCAAAATCAATAATCAATAATTAATTTTGATTATTCTTCTTCCATAATGCTCAATATTTCAGCTTCTTGTGTATCCACATTCTCTTGTTCTGCCCGATAAATGTCGATTTGCTCTTGAGTCCATCCGGATCCCAACAATTCTTCATCACTCCATCCTACATTTTCTGTATCGGAAATACCAGCCATTTCTGCAAGACGTTCATCCGATTCCATTCGATCTTGGCCCGCCCAGGCCTCATCTGGCAACTGTTCGATTTCTTCGATGAATTCTTCTTTACTCCGTGAAAATAGCATGGTTGTGAAAATTATGACTAATAGCAATATGGCCACGGTAGTACCGATTACAATTTCATAACTTTCATCCCCGCTTCCTTGTTGAGATGAGTTTTGTTCATCTAGTGGGTTTACATTTGCTTTCTGAGAATGGATAACCACAGATTCAGTCACAGAGAGTGACGTTTCGTCTAAACAGGCAAAGTATAGCGTGTGATTGGCAGCATCGGTTCCAGGTGGTGCCCAATCTAGCGTCCACAATCCATCTGTGGAAGGAATGAAAATTTGCGAATAGAGGGTGATGTCATCCTGATCTTTGAGCAGAACTGAACACTCCATGTTTTGGATTCCATCTGCATCGATGATTTCTACAATCAATGTCGAGGAATTTCCTGAAACAAATTCTCTTGGCATTCGGGTGAAATCTAATTCAGGTTTAGAACCTCGCAATTCAAAAATCAACGTTTCTGAAAGACCGGTAATTCCATCGATATCTCTGAGATTTACTTGTAATTCCACAGAACCTAGTGGCCACGTCAATAGATAATTTGGCTCTAGGTTGAGCCGGTAATAGTGTGTTTCTTGCCCAGTTCCCGGTGCACAGGATGTAGGCGGGGTTCCCAGTTCAAAGAATATTGAACTCAACGAATTTGATAGAGGCCCATTCGGATCTAATCGCATACCTGCATTCTGCACGGGTCTTCCCCCTGCTACTCCAATCCAAATATCCACACCTTCTGCTCCACGATTAATTGAATCGACCGACAAGTCATCTACACACAGTGTAGGTGTCGAAATTTGAGGAGGTGACAAAAACACTGGCCGGGTCCAAGACCATTCCATTCCATCCCATTTCCCCCCACGAATCTGGGTGGAAATTTCAGCATCTCCTGGTTCTAATCCAGCCGGTGCAGTCACAATTTCCTCCTCAAGCAACTGCAAGCCTGCGCCTGGCCATAGAATACTCGAGTTCAAATCATATTCAATATCTGGATCATCAGGGTCGCTCACTACAATGAAAATCTGGTCTCCCCCCCCATCCAAATGATTTTGTTCGGAAATATGCAATTCAGCTATAGGCGGTAAATCAAATGGATTAAGACTACGATTTGACCATTCAACATCTCCTACAAGTAAAACAACTGAAACAGGTTGAAGGTCCCCTCCAGTTTCTGGTGTCCATGTGGTTTCGTAGCATGTTTTTTCGCCACTGAAACTCGATTGAACGGGAGGTGTCAATTCTACTCCATCGACGAGGATAGTCGGTCTCTCAGTTTCATTGTTGTGATCTGTATCAATTACACAAGCGGTCATCACATGTTCCTCGCCCCGTATCCACCCCTCTTGACCGAAAATGGGTTGGTTAAAACCTAGCCAAGGTTCGAGATCGGCATTAGAAACGTGTACTCCAAACCATGTGGCTCTGGCATCGATGATTTGGAATGCAGAATCCCAATTGACTTCTGCAGTTTGGTTCTGTAAATCTACGATTACCCATTGTAAATCAACCCGAACAAGTGGAGCATCTACGGGAATTGAAATTCCAATTTTCCAAACGGTCCCATCGTTTTGAGGAGATGCTGAAATCGAAGTATTTGATGAATCGTTTGTGCCATTGTAGCGCCAAGAAACTGTAGCAGAAGCGATTCCAAAATCGTCAGAAACATCGACTTGACAAATGATGATTCCACCTCTTGTTGCAGTCGTTGTATAACAAGTAGTATCTTCGATTACAGGTGGACCATTGATACCAATTACGAGGCTTTTCAAATTATTATCCACAATTCTCTCGGGACTTAAATGCGCAGGAATCCACCGAATTAACAACTCGGAATCTCCGTCTCTAGTTGGGGTGACATTAACCGGCAAGACAAGTCGACTACCGACCTCATTTCCTCCAGGGACTACAACTGAGACATTTGCTAGTAGAACGTAGTTCAATCTCTCCCGAATTTCCAAGTAACCATTTGCAACTCCAGGTGCCAGATTTTCCAACAAAACTTCAATCGTGCCATTCTCACCTTCTGACAATCGGTTTGGTACCACGACTTCTGAAACATTGATGTCATGTAATCGATCACTATATGCTGCCATTTTTGGGTCTCCAATGACTGTACCCATCCATGAAAGTTGGACATTTGAAGCGGCATAACATTCCGAAATCGTAAATCCACTAGCATAGCAAGAGAGCAGTTGTTCTGGATTGGATACAGCAGTAAGGTATGGTTCGTAGACGTATCCCTTGACGCCTGAAACTCCATCATCAAGTAAATCTGACACCAAACTTTGGCCATAACTTGAGTTCATGACAAATGTTCGCCCACCTGTACTGACTGCAGTTTCTGCAATACTACCATCCAACCACTCAAAGTGTGGCCGAATCGGATACAATTTGAGTGTATCAAAGAAAATCGAACCATTGTACGTACCATCTGAAAATTCAGCCACTTGACGTACTGCCAATTCAGTAGCGTTCATTCCTGGGCGGAATCGGAGTTGTCTCGATTGCCAGTCATCGGAAAAACCTCGTTCTTGCGATCGATTAAGCGAAACAGAATTTCCATTTTGGTCATAGGCTTCAACTTCCAACCACCAATCTCCTTCAACCCATCCTTCTCGCATGGAATATCCATCCATTATCCAGGCGTGTTCGGACAATTCTGAATCGATTTCGAATCGTTGTTCAACGTAAGCGATTGAGTTGTTGGTTGTGTTGAAACTTGGACATATCCAAACAATTTCATCATGTACGTCTGCGACTTCTTCGGGCGATAATGCAGTTTCCCAAATTTGAACTTCGTCAATCACGCCTGCGAAATGTGTGTTGCCGGCCCTGTTAACACCAAATTTGTAGATTTCAATGCTATTCACTGACCCGTTTGGCACACTCTGATTGAGAATCTCAACCCCATTCATGTAAAGTGTGATTGTATCGTTTTCAAATGTGGCCACAAGGTGTTGCCAAGCGGTGGGATCCACAGTACCAAAACTGTACGAATTGTTGTGATACAATTCCCAATTACCTGGATTGCCTCCACTGGTTTGGAACTGGAACGAATCATCATCGCCAGCCACATCGTTCACTGCAATCACCGAAGAATGTCGTGATTGGCCGCTGTGATTTGCCTGAACCCATATGCTAACTGTGAAGTCAGATACAGTATCTTCTACATCGACTCTTGCTTCATCATCAATTCCATCAAAGAACGCACAATTGCCCAAAACACAATTTCTCCACTGGGTACCATTGGTTCCAGAGAAATTGAGGTGTGCATTGCCAACGGAATCGTTGGCTTGATCACCACTGGATTCCTCAAAATCCCAGTAATGCATCAATGCATTTTCTCTAACAGGGTAGCTACTCCCTCTAGTGAGAACATTGGTTGGAACGGTTTGCTTTGAGACCCCAGGGCCCTCCCATTTCAATTGCAGACCCGCATGTCCACCATGCTCGAAAAATTCGGTTCGCAATTCATGCTCACCAGCCTCTAACCAAACTACACCCGAGCGTTCTCGCATCCCATGGTGGCCTTGGTTGTCGACAATTTCTACATCGTCAATCCACAATTTACCTCCATCATCACTACTGAGGTAGAAGGTCCAATTACCATCGCTGGGGATGTGGATGATACCGGTATGCCGGGCACTCCAATAATCGAGAAAACGACTGTCCAAACCAGTCCATAGGCTGGTGGTTGCCGGCCAATCGATGTTTGGTTCATGGCGAACAAAATCAGGTGTTCGGCCAGAGAGATTAACCATCGTGCTTACATTGTAACTGACTCCATTGTTGTCAAAGTACTCTGCGAGGAGACCATTTGTTGTAGATGCGTCACTTGCTCCACATGGAGCATCTTCCAACCGTCCTTCCATTGCCGCATTCCCATCGCGTTTGGTTTCGGTTTGCCGCGTCCACCACCACTGCTCCCCTGGTGATAGAGAGGGGCCTACACCATCCCAATGCCGGGAACCTGTTGCCCAACTCCCATCTGAAGTATCGTATCCTGAATTTGGCAACTCATTGTTCGCCCATGCACCATCGTTGCTACCCCAAGATGCGTACATTGAAACATTCGACATACCACTCAAGAAGGTTGAGTTTTGGTTGAAGTGCACTGGGAATCCAATTTCATTCAAGGATTCATTCGTCGTGTAAAGTAAATCGTTCCACCACTTGTATCCCGATCCATTTCTATTGGTTGCCAAATCCAAAACACTCAGTCCATGTTGCCCAAAGCTATTGCTTGCCTTGGTAATCAAGCCCAATGCCGTTTGAACATCGTATCCTGTTAACCTAGTTACTAGATAGTATCCTTGCTCATCTCGATCAAAGGCCTTCATCGTATTCCCTGCCGCCAATCCGTAGTTTGATTCAGCGTACATATCGCCAAAAATTGCTGACATGTATGTTCCATTGATTAGAGATAATTCAGAATCGAATGAAGCTCTGGAATTTTGCCCTCCATTCACCTTCAATGGAATACCTTTTGTCGTTACTAAGACATTGATTTCAGTCAAATTCCGTTGTGCAATCATGTTCGAGATTGGTTCAGAAAAGAATTGTGTGAATTGATTGGAGTTGAT
>DAVT01000079.1:36267-37277 GCA_002505685.1 Euryarchaeota archaeon UBA501
CGACTTTCTTCACTTTGGTTGTTGATTATGACTGCTACATCGCTATAGTCGGTAAACGTCTCAAAAGAAAACGGTTCCAAAACTGCAACATCTCTGAATGGCTCTTCCTCACCATCGCTCGCACTCGCTTCCGCTTCCTTTGGAAGCGAAACTGCGGACCAACTCTGCAATGCGAGAAGGAGTACGAGGGCCAGAGCCAAGCGAGAGCGCACGATTTGTCACCCGCCCCCTCAACTTTTCACCGTGTCGGCATCGTGACAATCGGTACCTATGGTACCGTTTCACCAAAATCATGCTATTTTGGGCGATGGGCATAAATCCGGCGGCCCCCCCCTGCCGATTTATGCCCGACGCAATCATTGCTAGGCAATGCCGTCATTCACTACTTCGCGTCATCGCTGGAGACCTCACACGGTATGAAGCCGAAGTCGCTGTGACGTGTGCAAGCAATCGCCTTGCAGGACGCGAAGGATTGGATGGAAAGATGCATACGGCCGCGGGCGAAAAATTGCGGGAAGCTTGCCTTGAAATTGGGAAGACACAACGCGCACAAAACTTGCAACCCTGTCCAGTGGGGACTGCAGTTACAACACCTGGATTTGATTTGCCTCAAAAGCACTTGATTCATGTTGTTGGGCCCGATTGTCGTAGACCAAGTCAAGACGAAGGTCGTCGTGAATTGATTGTCAAAGCCTATGAGGCCATGTTTGAACAGATCAAAGCCCTAGGTGGAGTTGACACGATTGTATGCCCTCCTTTGTCAATGGGCATTTACGCTTACCCACATCGTGAAGGGGCTCGAATGACCATGGAAATTCTGCTCGGATGGTTGGATGGTGAAGAAGAGCCAGGAATCAAGGACTTTATTTTGCTCGTAAATGATGAAAATTTCGTCAAGAATTTGAAAACAGTATACCGTGAATCTGAAGACCAGTTCCCTGGCGTTGATTGCACACGGCAATACCGAACACGCCGTTACTGATGCGCACGTGATCTAGCGGTTATGATGC
>DAVT01000079.1:37618-46346 GCA_002505685.1 Euryarchaeota archaeon UBA501
CACCCGGGTTCAAGTCCCGGCGTGCGCACTTCAACTAAAACAGGGGTTCTTCGTAGTCATCATCTGAAAGCGTACGCCACAAACCATCCGGGACATCATCATAGACTCCGGCATAAGGGTCATCACTGGTAATTTCTTTCTTCGGTTTTGCAAGAGCATTTACCGCTTCCGGCTTGAACTTCCAATAGTGAATTCGCCATTCTCGACCGTCCCAAAGGGTCGTTTCTTCCGATTCAGTGGTCAACAGGTCATAATCTTGGAACATGTAGAACAAGTTCCGGTCAGTAGGTTCTAGTGCATTGTCGATGATTCTATCATAGAATCCGAAGAATCCCAATGCATGTTCAGCCATCCCTTCTGCGGTGATGGTTTCCATATCTGGATCAATGTGAGTTTGAATTGCAGCGGTAAGCGAGGCTAAACTCATTCCCATATTCGTCCCCCCAAGGGCGAGAACCAACCTCGCCCAATGTAACATGGGAGTAGGCGGCCCTATTTCAACGGTTGGCGATTTTTACCTACTCGACCCTCACATTATGCGGTTTCGTCACGGTTAAACGCTTGATTCTACGCGTTTGGAATGTGACCGACTTCGTCGAAGGGAATTTCCTCGGACTGCCCGAGGATGAAGGGGAGCCGGATGTAATCATCCTGCCCGTCCCCTATGAGTTGACGAGTTCCTATGGCCAAGGTAGCATCGAAGGTCCCAAGGCAACGATTGCCGCATCTTCTCAAGTTGAGTTATATGATGCATTGTTACCTGAAGATCTACCGTGTGGGTTTCGAATTCGTACCGCCGAACCATGGGATGGAGAAGGGGGTACCTTGCAGGAACAATTGGCTGGAATCAGTGAATACATATCTAGACAGATGTCACCATTCCCAGTCGTACTCGGAGGTGAACATGGAATGCTACCCGCCATCATGAAAGCAGTGGGCGAGAAAGTTGAACTCAATCAGTTGACGATTGTACAAATCGATGCACACGCAGATTTACGTGAAGAATTGGAAGGGGATGCCTTCAGTCACGCATGCGCAGCCCGCCGCGCACTGGATTTGGGAGTCGGAAATATTCTGCAAATAGGAATTCGCGCATTCTCCAGAGAAGAAGCAGAGTTTACTGCCAACGACGACCGGGTACAATCTTGGCTCGCCCGTGATATTCTGAATCCATGTGGGGGGGAAGTCGCTTGGAACAATTGGCTCGATACACTATCAAATCTTAGTGGACCGATTTGGCTGACACTGGACATGGATGGTTTGGATCCATCTTACGTTCCTACAACAGGGACACCAGTCCCCGGTGGCCTTGCATTTTGGCAAGTTGTGGAAACCATCGAAACGCTCGCTGCAGCGACCAATGCAACTTGGGTGGGGGCAGATGTCAACGAGATAGTGCCGGACTCCAACAACAATGTGACACAATTCACAGCAGCTATGCTTGTGACAAAAATTGTGTCCGCCCATCTTGCAAGACGATTGAGGGATGAAAAATGAACACAAAGGGTCGGCATGTGACGCTGGATTATATTGGATTCAAAGGGGAGGGCCAATGGGTCCTCTCTGTTTTACGAAGTGCAGTTGGGCGTTCAAACGTGCGAGAAGTTCACGCACACGTTTCTGAGTTCGATGGAATCGAAAGCCCACTTGGTTTTGCAGCCGTGGTCTTGATTGACGAAAGTCACGTCAGTGCGCATTGCTACGCGGATGAAGGACTTCTGGCAATTGATTGCTTCACATGTGGAGGTGTTGATCCGAACGGGATTGTTGACGACATCCATGAACAACTTGTGGCGACAAATCCACAACTTCACCTTGTACAGAGGACAGAGTTAGAGCGTTTCGTACAAAATTAAATTTCAATTGAAAATTTAATTTTTTAATTGTAATTTTCGATAAGAGAAACAACATTTTTCATCCTATTGTTTTTTTTTCATGAATCGCACCTGTGCTCAATAACAGGGGGTGACCTTGCTCACTGTACAAGGAATAATCTCAAATCCACACTACCACACCTACGGTGCGATGCGCGTTATCGCAGTGCTCACCGTTCTCTTGGTTGCCTCTGCGTCACCGATGGTCGTTGCTCAACAACCAGACATTGTCCAGGAACATTGGTATCATTCCTATGCAACTCTCACTATTGATGTCAATGCGTGGGCAGATGATCCTGAAACTTCCGAAATCGTAAATTTACTAGTCGTAGGCCAAACCGAACTTGGTAGGAATCTCTGGATGTTGCAAATTTCAGATTGGAGCGCCGAGACCAAACCCGATGGTAGCGCCAAGGAAATCGTGTACATTGACGGCGGCCATCATGGCAATGAGCATCTAGGGACTGAGTTGGCATTTTTGACAGCAGAGTACTACATCGAGGGCTGGGCTGCTGAAGATCAGGAGGTCATAGATGTCCTGAGGACTACCGAGCTCCACATTCTCATCATGCTCAATGCAGATGGAAACGACTTCGACACACGCTGGAACGTAAACCAAGTCGATTTGAATCGGAACTACGATCATTACTGGAATACTTGTCCAACTACCCAACCGGGCAGCAGTGCATTCAGTGAATCCGAAACCGAAGCGAATGCGAATTACATGAATACCGTGGTTCCCGATGCTGATTTGTATGTCACAATGCATACTGGAGTTTGGATTATGCTATATCCGTGGGGTAAGTGGCCTGAGCAGCCTTCTGATTGGGAACTGTTTCACTTTATCAGAGACGATGTCCATGCGAACATCTCTGACATTCCAATCCAAAATGCAAACCAAGGATTGTATCCAAATTGTGGGACTAGCAGAGATTATGGATACGGTGTGATGGGTTTTCCTACATTCACGTTCGAAACTGATGACGAGCAATGGGCGCTAGGAACAGTTGAACCACTCTCAAGCAGACTTGGAGAAGAGATGGACGTCATGCGATATCTGATTACCAATGTATGGTATTGGAGAGCACGGCTATCGGTAAACTCATTTGTCGTTGAAGATAGTACCATTGCGATTGATGTCGACAACTTGGGACGCGCCAGTACCTCAAATGCGACGGTTCGTTACATCGACGATGGAGATGTTCAGTGGACTTCAGAAACATTTGGTGTAAATGCTACCAATAACACCCAAGTCTCTCTCGACACTTCAAATTTGACGATGAGTGATACAGGTCACTTTGAGCTATACTATCAAAAGCGTGTGATTGATGCAAGTTTGTGGGTCAACGAATCGATCCCCGAAGATGTTGTAGAAATTTCAGATGCGAAGAGTACCGGCTTCCTGCCCTTTGCGTCCCCCATACTTTCGATATTGGCAATCGGTTTGGCAGGAATTCGCAAAAACGAGGATTTTGAGTGAAAACCTGCGTTTTCAAACACTGAAATACCCCTTAAAGCGCGGATTCTTGTACGCAATCCTTTGTATATCGGAACAGAATCGGCGAGTTCAGTGATTATATGGATGCTAAGGTAAGTGAATTTGACAACGTTGGTGACATTCTGGTATTGCCTCTCTTTCAAGGCACGGATAAGGCCCCAAACAATGCTCTAAACGGACTGTCTAGAACTCAACGAAGTTTGGTGAACGAAGCACTTTCGAGTAAATCATTTTCAGGAAAAAATGGCAAGCAACTTAGTGTTTGGACCGCTGGTTGTCAAGTTGTATTGGTGGGCATGGGTGAAGAACCCAGTGACAAAGAATGTCGAGATGGGGGCGCCAAAACACTGGCTGCACTTTCCAAAGATCATGGTACAAACATTACAGTTAGATTCACCACAGGATGGTCAACAGAAAAGATGTCTTTATTCGCCGAAGGGATGATTCTACGCGATTACGATTTCGACAAATATCTACAGAAAAAAGAAGATGATGACCAAGGAAATTGGAACCTAAACTGTCAGGCTAGTGCTCGACATCAGGGCCCCCTCTCTGTGGCCGTGGCAAAGTCTGTTGCTGTAACAAAAGGAGTTCACATGGCTCGTGAATTGGGCAATGAGCCAGCCAATATCATGTATCCTGAAGAATACGCACGACGGGCGACTGAATGGGCCGATGGGAAACCGAACGTTGAGGTTGAGGTTTGGGATTATTCTCGCTTGCAAAAGGAAGGTATGCATGGAGTCATTGCTGTGGGCAAAGGGAGTGAAAGAAAACCCTGCATGGTATTCTTCCGATTGAATCCTAACGCAGAGATGAACAAACAAGTGCCCTGCATTGTCGGTAAGGGGATTACATTCGATACCGGTGGTATTTCCATCAAACCTTCAGCTGGCATGGAGGATATGAAATTCGATATGCATGGTTCTGCCACCGTATTCGGTCTCTTCGTAGCATTGTATGAAAGTGGGTACAAAGGTCGCGTCAATGGAATCACCTGTATGGCCGAAAATATGCCAAGCGCTGGCGCCTATCGCCCTGGTGATATCATCAATACCTATTCTGGAAAAACAATTGAAGTTCTCAATACCGATGCAGAAGGACGCAACGTACTATCTGATGGACTATGGAAGGCTGGTGAACTCAACCCTTCATTCATTGTAGATCTAGCAACACTAACCGGCGCGTGCGTGGTTGCTTTGGGGCATGAGGCGAGTGGACTTTGGTCAAACGACGAAAAACTGTCTGCCCGAATTCATGCAGCTGGGAATGCTGAAGACGAAATCGCTTGGCCAATGCCATTGTTGCCAGCTTTTGAGAAAGAGATGACGGGTTCAAAGATTGCCGATGTCCAAAACCTTGGCAAGGGCCGATGGGGGGGTGCCTGCACCGCTGCGGGTTTCCTCAAGCAGTTTGTCCAAGAGAGAAATGGAAAGCAAATTCCTTGGGCACACCTTGACATTGCTGGAACCGCATGGGGCGCATCGACCAACGCTATGGTTGCTCATGGAGCAACAGGGATTCACGTCCGCACTCTACATCGATTGATTACTGAGTGAGAGCTTCAGTCCTCATCTTCATCGACGACTTCAAAGTCAGCATCGACGACATCATCCGCTCCGTCGATACCAGTATGGTCTCCCCCGTCTTCTTCAGCCATGTTCGCCGCAGCAGCTTCGTACAACTTGGCAGAGATGCCGTGCATGGCCTCTTCCAATTCCTGAACCTTAGCCTGAATCGCCTCTTCATCAAGATCCTCGTCTGATACGGGTCCCTCCTCTGTGCGGATTAATGCCTCAAGTTCTGTGAGTTTGTCCTCCACTGCTGAAGTGTCCTCACCTTCGAGTTTGTCACCAGCATCCTTCAGGGTTCGTCGGGTTTGATAGACGATGTTATCTGCTGTGTTTCGCAATTCGACCTTCTTTTGGCGTTCTTCATCTTCGGCTGCGAATTGTTCAGCCTCCGAAATCTTCTGCTGGATTTCATCTTCAGATAGACTGGTTGCACTTTCGATACGAATCGATTGTTCCTTACCCGTACCCATATCCTTTGCTGAGACACTGACGATTCCGTTTGCATCAATATCGAAGGTAACCTCAATTTTCGGGATGCCACGCGGTGCCTGAGGGATTCCCTCAAGGAAGAATTTCCCTAGAGTCACGTTGTCTTTTGCAAACTTCCGTTCACCCTGGAGAACGTGTACTTCAACCGCAGGCTGGTTATCCGCTGCGGTGCTGAACACTTCCGAGCGGCGGGTCGGAATTGTCGTGTTGCGCTCAATCATTGGTGTGGCTACTCCACCGAGTGTTTCGATTCCAAGGCTGAGGGGAGTAACATCCAGTAGCAAGACATCAGTGACACCTTCATCACCAACGATAATTCCTGCTTGGAGTGCCGCACCCATGGCAACGGCTTCGTCAGGGTTGATACCTTTGAACGGTGCTTTTCCAGCCTCTTTTTCGATGGCCGCTTGGACAGCAGGAATTCGCGTGCTACCTCCTACTAGTAGGATCTTATCGATGTCACCAGCCTTGACTCCAGCATCCTTCATCGCTCGACGGGTTGGACCCATCGTTGCTTCTACGAGGTCTGCAGTCAAATCATCGAATTGTGCCCGAGATAGATTCAGATCCAAGTGTTCAGGATTACCATCTTTCATGGTGATAAAGGGCAAGTTGATATGACTTGTTTGGGTACCTGAAAGCTCGATTTTTGCTTTTTCAGCGGCCTCTTTTAATCGGCTCATGGCCTGACCGTCACCAGACAAATCGATGCCACTCCCCTTCTTGAATTCTGAGACACACCAGTGTATCACACGTTCATCGAAATCATCACCGCCAAGGCGGTTGTTTCCTGCGGTTGCTTTGACTTCAATCTGAGGTTGGTCATCGACCTGATAGATTTCAAGAACCGAGACATCGAATGTACCGCCTCCCAAATCGAATACGAGGATGGTTTGATCGTCTTCTTTGTCAACACCATAGGCTAGAGCAGCTGCAGTAGGCTCGTTGATTATTCGAAGCACTTCCAATCCAGCAATCCGGCCTGCGTCCTTGGTCGCCTTACGTTGTGCGTCTGTGAAGTACGCAGGACAGGTGACAACCGCTTGCGTGACTTCATGTCCAAGGTAAGCCTCGGCATCCGCCTTCAACTTCTGCAAAATGAATGCAGAAATTTCCTGAGGGGTATACTGGTTGTCATCGACTCCCTCTTTCCAATCTGTACCCATCTCACGCTTTACCGACATGAATGTGCGCTCATTATTGGTGACTGCCTGTCGTTTCGCAGTGACACCTACAAGGCGCTCTCCATCTTTGGCAAACGCCACCACACTGGGTGTGGTCCGAGCTCCTTCGGCGTTGGCGATGACAATGGCCTCGCCTCCTTCGATAGTCGCTACACAACTGTTTGTCGTTCCTAAGTCAATTCCAATTACAGGTATTTTTGCCATTTCAATTTCCTCCTTCTGGGGTTGCTGATTCTGTTTGATCACGTAGGGTGAGTGTAATGTCTAGGATGCCGTTGTTTAACTCCCAACCATCCACACTTTCAGCCGCTTTCGGTAGCTCAAAACGTTGTAGAGGACGCATTTGTGTCGTCCGCATCAACTGAAGCGTAGAGCCGCCACCGGTGAGGTTGAGTTCAAGTTCTGAGTCGTCCAATTCATCGTGTCGAGAGATATCGATGGTGATATTCATTGAACTACCATCAACGTAAATGTCGGCAATTGGTACTTGCTTGATTTCTTCATCTTCATCGCTTTCTTCGACCTGAACTTCAACAGTTTCCGGTTCGTTGCGACCCATCTTGACATCAACACCCATGTTTGCGAACATCTCGTTAAGATCCGGCATGCCTCCCTTGCCGAGCATCTCGCCAAGGTTGCCGAAATCACCTTGTAGGTTGATCTTCAAGTCCCCTGAGCGAATTTTATCAGGATCAATTCCCATTTTCTCAAATTGCGATTGTATGTCGCCCATCATACGGGTCAAATCGGTCTCGCTGACATCGAGTCCCATCGAGCGAAACATCTCCACCATTTGCTTCAGAATTTGGTCTTCCCATTCGTCTTTTGTCATGAATAAACCCTCACTACTTAACTCGCGGTTGTATAGTGGCATCATCTAGTCCTATATGAAGCATTGCAAGGCGTCGGATTCAAGATGGGGTTGCGGGTGGCGTAGACGATGGTGCAGCAGGAACAAGACAAGGTCTTGGAGGACACCGAGCGTGTTGTAGGGCGTCAGGCTCTGAGAAACAACGTCGCTGCAGCGGTTGCTCTAGCCGGTGCTGTTCGTAGCACTCTAGGTCCAAAAGGTCTCGATAAACTGCTTGTAGGAGCTGATGGTTCCACCCTTGTGACCAATGATGGTGTAACCGTGTTGGAAACGGCAAAAGTCGAGCATCCAACAGCCAAAATGCTGATTTCAACCTCACGCGCTCAAGACGATGAGGTCAAAGATGGGACTACTTCGACAGTGATTCTGACCGCAGAACTGTTGGTCAACGCGCTTGAATTGGTAGATCGTGGCGTGCACCCCACCATCATTTGTAGTGGATACAGAATGAGTGGACCTGTGGTTCAACAAGCGCTTGAAGAGATATCTCGAATCGCCGATAATTCCACATCTCTTTCCGCGGTAAAGACCAGCTTGGCAGGCAAAGGTGACGCTGGGATGCAAGATGTGCTCGCTGAATTGGCACATGCTGCGGCTATAGCCACCGGCTCAGGAGATCCTGAACATGTCCGCCTCATCACCCAAAAGACGGGTTCAATCAAGGATAGTGAATTGGTCCCAGGCATCGTGCTGGTCAAAGCGAGATTGCATCGCGAAATGAAGATGAAAAATCAGCCAGGGCGCATCCTCATTTTAGATGGTGGAATGGAACATCGCAAGCCCGAAATTGAGGCGAGTCTCAAAATCACAAATCTCGGTGCGATCGAGGAATTCCATTCGCGTGCACGTGCAGAACTTCAATCGAGAATCGACTCACTTAAGGCCGCAAAAATCGATTGTCTAGTGGCCAGAGATGGGATTGAAGAGGAAGCACACGCAATGTTATCTGCGGCTGGAATTCTAGCCTACCGTAGAGTTGAGCGCCCAGAAATTGAGCATATTTGTCGTGCCACAGGAGCCAGACCCGTGTACAATTTTGATGATATTCAGGAAGAAGATGTTGGTCGTTTTCAATCCATTCGTGAAGAGAAATGGCAGGGTGTTGAGCATACCATCTTTGAAGGAACTCAAACCCAAGGGGTCACAGTTGTCCTACGAGGTTCCACAGAGATGCGTTTGGAAGAGGCTCAAAGGGCGTTCGACGATGCTCTCGGTGTAGCCTGTCAATTGGTTCGAGA
>DAVT01000142.1 GCA_002505685.1 Euryarchaeota archaeon UBA501
CTGTGGCATACAAAAGCGGGATTCATGGGGCTGATTGGTGCGACGGCTGCAATTGCTTGGAGGGGCAATGCGGATTGGACATGGGAATGCACTGCTTGGCGCCTAGGAAAGGGTCCGAGGGATGTGCCGCTACATTGTGTGGAGGAAATGGCATCGAAATTCCCAGGAACGTTCTTGAATAGAGATCCCAATGCAAAGCGTAGCATGATTGCACCTCGTACACCATGCCCAGTATTGTATGGCATCCGAGGAGAAACGAAAACTGATGTTGTAGATGCCCATCATTACTTACAATCATTGCCGGTAGAAAAAGCGGCATCTTATCGCGCATTTAGGTCCAATCAAGCCACTGATGACCATTTAGAAAATCGACACTCCTCCACTGTTGATAAAATAAATATCATGAAAGGAGGGCATGTTGAAATCCTAGCAGAACAGAAAATCCTCTCCTTTTCCCCGGGTGGTTCTGTGAACCGATTGGCACAATCATTGGAGAAAGGCGATGTCATTGAGTGGTATGGGTTGCCTGATTCCTCAGGCACCTATCATCTCGAAAAACTGAAACTGGTTCAAGGAAAGCGCAATCATAAACGCCCAAAATGCCAGTGTGGATCACGTTTCAAATCCAAGGGCGAGAACCAACCTCTAAAGTGTCCAGATTGTGGATTGACGACTGAGAAAACTTGGGATTCTCAATCAATCCAATCAAATTGGGCCGAACCCCCAGTTTCGACCAGAAGGCACCTTTCAAAACCACTCAGCCGCATCGGTAAGTCTGAAGGCTGAGGCATTGTCGACGTAGCATGGCCACTACGACAGAGATTGGATATATCGCCATGATTGGCATTACCTTCGCTCTGATGTTTTACATCTGGAGACTACGAGGCAAAAATATGCAACGAATTCAGGATGAACCTGCAATTGCAGGCCAAGATGAGTTGGCAGGAGGTGCTGTGAACCCAGCCCAATTCGAGGAACCAGATGATGATGCCTTGGACGAAATGCAACAGCTGTTGGAGCAGGCTGCCGAATCACAGGGTCTCAACTATGAAGAGTGAATCCCTCATCACTCACTATCAATCTGTGAACACCTTCGGGCGTATGTAATTCCCTACGCATAGGGTCGATTTGTTCCCTATGCAAGAACCATGTTTCATCAAGTGAAATTTTCCTCGACTTCCAACCTGAACCACTGGCATCCTCGTAGGCAGAAGATATAGCCAACAGAGGAATATTACGAGATTTTGTATGCTCAAAGAGCCCCTGCATTGCTTTCTGCACGGCGGTTTTTGGCCTACCGGTCTTATCTGTCCAATCATCAACTACAATCAATGCAATATTGTTCAATGCCCGAAGAAGTGCTGATGCAGATTGTAGACCTTGCTCGATATTTTCTCCCACTGCAATCAGGTGTAATTTTGAAACGGCAGTCGGGTTGATGTTAGCGAATAGTTGACTGAACCGATCCCCATCAGGCATCTCTTGACAAACCCAAATCACGTGCTTATCAAGTTTCAAGAAATCACGCGCAATTTGCAATCCATATGTGGTGCCTCCACAACCACCTTCGACCGAAAGGTGCACTCCACCCCCTATTGCAGGCAACATGACCTTGCGTCATCACCGAGGTTCTTGAGGAGTGTGGCGGCACAAGCGATATACGATTGACTACAAGTGGCATTCCATGGCGAAGGGTAAATCATCGGGCAAGAGTGATTTCAATCTCGATAACTTAGAGAGAATTCCACGCCGCGATTTACCTTACTTTGACGAGCAACCGGATGATGTTGGTTTAATTTCGGGAATGACCAGCAGCGGTGGTATATTCCGCGTTGCCTTCTTGGATACCAATCAATTTGGGCCGCATGCGATGATTGTCATGCTCTTTGGTTTTGCAGCCGTCACTGGGGCGATACTGTATTTGCTTTCGTCGGCCTAGTTCTGAGATATTTGCTCTCGTGCCATTGCGACGGCTTCATCGACCAATTCTGCCGAGACTCCGATGTGATTTGACGGATCAAACATGGCGGCAATTTGTTCAGGCGAAAAACGACTGGTAATTGCCTCAATATCTGAACAAATATCACGCAGGTGCGTACCCTGTGAAATACAATCCATACTAGCACTGCGCAATATTTCGTGGGCCTCATCGCGAGGGATGCCTCCATCAACAAGCTCAATCATGACCTTTTCAGCCATCACCAGACCATTCTGCCGCTCGATATTTTCTAGCATATTTCGGGTGTCAACCACACATTTTGCCATGACTCGATTGGATTTAGCCATGACATCATCCAGCAATATTGATGCGTGCGATAAAGTGAACCGTTCCGCACTACTATTGGCCAAATCTCGCTCATGCCAAAGTAGGGCATTTTCATATGACGGCACGATGAACGATCGAACAATTCTCGCCAATCCACATGCATTTTCGGCAGTAATCGGGTTGCGCTTGTGAGCCATAGTACTGCTGCCCACCTGCTTTTCAGTATCAAACCACTCACCCACTTCCGCAATTTCGCTTCGCTGCAGGTTTCGAATTTCCTGAAGTAACTTTTCGACACTCGTGGCAACGTTTGCCATCCAAGATACCCACTCAATGTAGCGATCTCTACCAACCACTTGCGTTGTAACCATTGGAACACTTAGACCTAGATGGGTGAGTATCAATCGTTGCAACTCACGGGCATTTTCTCCTTGTGCCGCCCCAGTGCCTACGGCTCCCAAGAATTTGCCAACACAAATCCTGTCGTGGATTTCATCTAGGCGGGTCAAATGACGCCTGAATTCATCCAAGAACACCGCAATTTTCAGTCCGAATGTTATCGGTACTGCAGCCTGGCCGTGTGTGCGACCGAGCATCACAGTATCTCGTTCACGTTCTGCCAAATCCGCGAGTGTACCTATGAGTGTGACCAAAATTTCTCGATGTATTTCGACACTATCCTTAATTTGCAAACCCACCGCAGTATCGACAATATCATTGCTCGTGGCTCCTAGATGTATGCACCAACCAGCCTCACCTGCCGCTTCTGCCATTGCCTTTGTCAGTGCCATGATGTCGTGACGAGTTTCTTTTTCGATTTCATCAACTCTTTCTGCCGTAACAGTCTCAGGATTCGAAATCGAGGCCACGGTTTCATAGTGTTCATCTGAGACGCGGCCCAGCTGATTGTGGGCCCAAATCAATGCCCGTTCTACTTCCAATTGTCTAGCGTGACGCCCTTCTTGGCTCCAAATGGCTTTGATGGGTTCTCTTCCATATCGATAATCGAGTGGGCTGACGGGCATAGAAGCACCTGTTTACGGGGCAACGCGGTTTGGTTTTGAGTGTGCCGCATTACCCCCCAATAACCCTCACACGAGTTCCGCAGCCCAAATATCTAGCCATCCTCTTCGCCCAGTCCAATGTTGAGTGTAATGTGTATCTATGCGTCGATTCATCCAAGGTGCACCGACTACAGCAGTTTCAAATTCCCCCCCTTCACCATCGACATTAAATCTGAATGTTTCAGCCAATTTTTCTAGCTCTGCCAGGTTATCTGAATCTAGGATTCTCCCCAACCATTCCTCCCCAAGCCCATCAGATGTCACTGATGTCATCATCACTTTGTGATTGTGAGCAACCAAATCACGCATGTGGGAGATTCCATTATGATGCCATAGCGGGCAGTAAGAAATGATATCCAATCTTTGACACATTTGTTCGATTCGAGTTTTCTGATAATCACTGCGCAGTGCCCCGACAACTAGGGCGTCGATGGGTTGCTCTGGCCTTAGCCGGATCAATTCTTCAGGCCATGCCCATTCAGCCGGCCAACACGCATTTGACTTTTCATCAGATGACCAAATCTCTGAGCGTGTCTTACGACTCCCTTTCACAACATTTTGCAGGGCTTGCTCAAGTTCATCCATTTCCGAATTTTCATCACCTGAAACAGGAATGGGTAACCAAGGTATTCCAGCACTGGCCGCTTGAAGGCCAGCAAGAGCGGTTGATGGTACTTGAAACATCATTGAATCTGAATCGGTGATACGAACAGTAACCATGCCAACGACCTCCCAACCACGCATCATCGCCCACCATGTTGCGTAGGATGAGTCCTTACCTCCGGATGACAGGATTAGGACTCTCATAGTAACCCCAAACCTCGCAGGTCAATAGATTCGCCGTCCCTTGGGTTGAAGAACCTCCAACGTCGCGCAATGTTCAGCCGACAAGGTTCTTAGGGGTCTTTGAAGCAGGAAAGAGGGATACTATGCAGCCAAGTGGTAGAGGATATGATCACGGAATTACGACATTCAGTCCGGACGGCCGATTGTTTCAGGTTGAATATGCTAGAGAATCAGTGAAGCGTGGCACGACGACCGCGGGATTGAAATTTCGAGATGGCGTAATTCTAGTCGTTGACAAGCGAATCTCTAGCCGACTCATCATTCCGGAGTCCATCGAGAAGGTATACAAAATCGATGATCACATTGGTTTCGCCACTTCGGGACTTGTAGCAGATGCCCGCCAGTTGGTCGATCGCGCCCGTGTTCAGTGTCAAATCAACAGAATCACGTACAGTGATGTAATTCCAGTGGATGCTTTGGCCAAGAGAATTTGCGATTTCAAGCAGTCTTTTACTCAATACGGTGGTTCGCGACCCTTCGGAACAGCGTTGCTGATTGCCGGAGTGGATGATAATGGACTACACCTGTATGAAACCGACCCTTCCGGCGCCTATCAATCGTATCACGCTGGTGCGATTGGAAGAGGCCGAAATGTTGTCATTGACCACTTTGAGAATAATTGGAAACCCAACATGACACTCAATGCAGCCATTAAGATGGGGCTTGAAGCACTACGCGAATCTATCGAAGCTAAACTCAACAAGGAGGCGGTTGAGATTGCAGTCGTAGATGCTGATGGTTACCGTGTCCTGAGCCGTGAAGAAACCGTATCTCACATTGAGAAGTTGAAGCCCGCATATGATGAATGAGGTTGACCATGGTTAGTCTGGATGATGCTGTCGTTGCTCGATTAGAGAAAGGCGGTAAGCGGTACGAAATTTTGGTGGATCCTGAACTGGTTGAACAATTCAAGGTAGACCCGGATAGCGTCGAGTTGGACAACCTCCTCGCCACAGATGAAATTTGGCATGACGCCCGGGGTGGAGAACGCCCAACAGAAGACAAAATCATCTCCACATTCGGTACAACAGAGTTGCACGAATGTGTACGCATCATTTTGAAGGATGGTTCGATTCAACTGACCACTGCACAACGCAGACAGATGATAGCAGATAAGCGACAACAAATCGTCACGGAGATTTCTAGAACCGCTATTGATCCACGCAGCAAAGCACCCCATCCAGTAACCCGAATTGAATTGGCCTTGGATGAGTTGCGTTGGAATCCCGATCCATTCCTTTCTGTAGCTCGGCAAATCAAAGATGCCGTGAAGGTTCTTAGGCCGGTCATCCCGTTATCTTTCGAGACCATTAAGCTGGCCTTCCGCGTCTCGGGCTCTGCTTATGGATCCGTTCATCGTGAAGTCAGAAGTGATGTCATCAAAGAGCAATGGTTGGAAAACGGCGACTGGGCTTTTGTTGTCGAAATCCCTGCTGGTATGAAGGGTGAGTACCTATCTAAAGTCGCAAAAAGGGACCCAAATACAGAGGTCAAGGAACTGAATTGACCCTAGGGTGGACACCCCTACGGGGTGGGCAGCGTTAAAGAGGGGAGTTTGGTCGGCGGGCCGGAGTGAATACGATATGAGTGAAGACAGCACCCCCTCCGAGCGTGACTCTGGTGCTGTGCGGCTCGTCCATCCGGGCGAGCGTATCGGCGCGCACGATGGCGCCGAAGCAGGCCACGGAATCCGCCGTATGAATGGCGAATTGGTGGCAATGCGCATGGGAACCCTAAGAGAAGATGGAAAAATGGTTAGTGTGGAACCATTGAGCAGCAGATATGTGCCTAGAGCCGGCGATTTGGTTATCGGCTATGTTGAAGGAATGACGAATAACATCTGGTTCCTTGATATCGGTGCATCGTTCAATGCCATTCTTCCAATGAGTCTCGCACCGTGGAAGGTGGAGTTTGGGGCTGTGCGCGAGCATCTTGATGTGGGCGACGCAGTATTATGCCGTGTCCAAGAAGTCGATGAAACGCATTCGGCTGTTGCAACCATGAAGGGCATGGGCCTACGTAAACTCAAATCTGGTCTTTTGGAGGAAATACCTCCGCATATTATTCCTCAAGTCATTGGAAAGGGTGGAGCTATGCTTCAGTCCCTGAAAAGTCTTGGACAATCCAGAATAGTCATTGGACAAAATGGCCGTGTCTGGTTGGATGGAGAGCATGATGGCATGCGATCGATTCGTGCAGCACTCGGAGTCATTCGAGAAACAGCACATGTACCTGGTCTGAAAGAGCGTATTGACGCGTTGGCAAATGAGTGAGTGAGAGTTAGGAAGTGAAAATATGGGATATGGAGATTATCAGTGCATGGACGAAAATGGCATCCGTGAGGATGGCAGGAAAGCCGATGAAATGCGCCCTGTAGAAATTGAATGTGGAGTTGTCCCCGTCGCAGACGGTAGCGCCTACATCAAGTGGGGCAAGAATGAGGCGATTGCCGCCGTTTATGGGCCGATGGAGGCTCATCCGAGAAAGATTCAACGTCAAGATAGAGCCATTCTAGATGTTCGTTACAACATGGCACCATTCAGTACATCAGATCGAATCCGTCCAGGATTCAATCGCCGCAGCAGAGAAATCAGCAAGGTGACTCGAGATGCTTTGGAAAGTGTCGTAGATTTGGAATTGTATCCGAGAAGTAAGATTCGAGTAGAGAT
>DAVT01000148.1 GCA_002505685.1 Euryarchaeota archaeon UBA501
TTTTGCCTTCGAAATCTTTTGAGATTTCTTCAACAATTGGTGCAACCATTCTGCATGGTCTACACCAAGGTGCCCAAAAATCAACCAATACCCACTCATTTCCACTCGTTACCGCATCAAAATCAGCATCGGTTGCTTCTACTAGATTGCCAGCCATATTGTCACCATCCCTCGCGTTTGATTGGCGCCCTATCAACATGATGTATCTCAACTCCCAAGGTCAAGGCTTGAGAACCGAGTCCCCCTCCCTGCAGACAGGGGCCAATGAGATGATCATCACTCCAAGCATTCTGACAGCAAATTTCTGCGAGCTTGGAAACACCATGGATGAAGCGATTGCCGCAGGTATCAATTGGATTCACTTGGATGTGATGGATGGAAATTGGGTGGTCAACCGCACCATTACATTCGGCCCTGCTCTCATCAAGAGCATTCGAGATCGAGTCGGGCCTGAGATATTCATGGATTGTCATTTGATGGTCACAAACGCCGAGGAAAATTGGGAGCAGTACGTCGATGCTGGAGTAGACATGGTTATTTTCCATGTGGAAGCGGTGAACGATATTCAGGCATTGATTGACAATCTACACGCGCGTGATTGTCAGGCAGGGGCTGTTCTGAATCCAGCCACAGATGCTTCTGAAATTCTCCCTTACCTACCGTCATTGGACCTAGTTCTTGTCATGAGTGTTGTTCCCGGGAAAGGAGGCCAATCCTTCATGCCCGAAATGGAAAACAAAACGCGCACATTCCGTGCAGCCATAGATTCTCAAATCGAAGCAGGGGGACGTGCGACGAAACTGATGATTGATGGTGGTGTCAAAGCACACAACGCCGCTCAAGTGGCTGACTGGGGTGTCGAAGTAGCCGTTGTAGGGTCCGGCTTAATCAACGACAAAGGAACGATTGCAGAAAATTTAGCCGAGATTCAAGCGGCTCTAGGCGCATGAAAAGGGTTCAAGAAGAACGAATGGAAGGGAGTGACATGCCAACCGTAGAGTGGATGGAAGACGAGGTTCGAAAGGCCGTTCCAGACGCGATTGAAATCACAGTCGTCGATCTGACGGGTGGGCGTGACCACTTTCACGTTCGGGTTGTTAGTCCAACGTTTGAGGGCATGCGACCCTTGCCGAGACAACGCATTCTTCTCAGTCACTTCAAGCCTTACATCCCTTCTGAGGTTCACGCGCTTGACCTCAAATGCTTGACACCGGAACAGGCCTCAAAAGATGATGGCGAAGTGTTCCACCCCCATCCCAATCGAAGAAGTGACGCTGAGTTTGTCGGCATCAACATTCGATCTAAGGAGGAATAAAAATGAGTGAATTCAATTGGACACCCGAAGAAATTGCAGGAATCGTAAACGAAAACCGACTGGTCCTATTCATGAAAGGGACACCTGAAATGCCTCAGTGTGGCTTTTCAAATCGAGCAGCACAGGTACTGAAGGCAATGAACGAACCTTTTGTCAGTGTCAACGTTCTTTCCGACCCAAGAGCAATTCCCAGTATTTGTGAATGGGCTGATTTTCCCACCATGCCTCAGGTCTATGTGCATGGGGAACTTATTGGAGGCTCAGACATCGCCTTGGAGATGTATGAATCTGGAGAACTTGCGGAGATGCTCGCTGAAGGCGATTCGGAATAGGTGAACCAGATGACGGTCGATGGTGACCGTCGAACGATGCTCATCGCCCTTTTGGGTGCCGCATCAATTTCGTTTTCTCCGGTTCTATACATCTATTCAGACACAAACCCTTCCACTGGCGCATTTTTCAGAATGCTCTATGCCTTACCATTTCTAGCATTGCTTGCCTATCTTGTTCGTCAATCTGATACTCGCTCTTCAAAGACACGATGGTTGGCATTCGGGGCGGGCCTTCTACTAGCCCCAGATATGTTGGTATACCATAGTGCGATGATTTTCATCGGTGTTGGAATTGCAACACTCATTGGTAATTCGCAAGTCATCATTGTCACCTTGGCATCGTGGAAACTTTTCGGGGAGAAACCAAATCCCGCGATTCTCATTTCTCTTCCGATTGTGATGATTGGTCTGGCCCTAATCTCAGGGATTTTTGATTCAAACCCTTATGGCGAAGATCCAGTAAAAGGCGTAATTTTTGGAATAATGGGCGCATTTTTCTATTCTTTTTTCCTCATTGTATTTCGACATGCAAACAAGGAATTGGCCCCAGTATCTTCCGTACAATTCGATGCAACAGCCGGAGCAGCTCTTGGCTTGTTGATCCTCGGTTTCCTACCGCTCAGTCGTGCAGCAATTGAACCACTTGACATTCAACCCACATGGCCGGGACATGGATGGCTCATATTGCTCGCACTTCTTTGCCAAGTGGCCGGTTGGCTGGCAATCGCCCATGCCCTACCTCGTCTCCCTGCGGCCCACACATCTTTCGCGATTCTATTACAACCCGTGTTGACACTCATTTGGGGTTACCTAATTCTGCATGAGGACGGCCATTCGCAGAACCAACTATTGGGCATATTCCTAGTCCTCATCGCGATTACATCCGTCACACTCTATGGTTCTGCAACAACCTCAGATGAATCCACCAAATGAAGCCTCCATGCTTCGAATGAAGATGCGATAAGTACCACAGCAGCACCGATAATTGCAGCAAATGATGCACTTTCTGCAGGGAAAGAAGATTTTGGAATCAAGATCCAACAAGCGATGAGGTCAGCGAAAATCCCCGACCAAAGAAGCGCAGCATACCGCAAGGGCCGTTCGCTGACTTGCACCAAAGTCAGAGGTACGCTCGCAAGCAGGGCCAAAATCCACGCGAATAACAACCAAGAGAACACAACCGTGGCTTTTTCAGAATAATCAGGGAAGACAATCGTCAGCGCCTCCACCCCAATCCAACCACCAATGAAAAATCCAGGAATCGACACGATTGCGAGTAGAATCGCTGATCGTTTTGCGCGATACCACATATTTTCCGCATCATGTCTTACTTCTCCAAACCACGATAACATCACAACACGAATCGAGAGAATAGGAGCATATCCGGCAATAAATGCAAGCCAAGCGATTTGGAAGATTTCAACAGAAACTGTGCTTGCTAGGCTTCCAAGCATCAGTTTCTCTACGCGAACATTTGCGACCAAGGCGATTGCTGCAAGCAAGAAGGGCAACCCGAGATTTACCAAAGCCCGCCCCTCCGCTCTGGATGTTTCGAGGTCTTCTCCCTCGCTTGCAAGTGAAAGCCGCGCCTCACCTAGTCGGATTGCGATAAGCATGGCCCCAAGTGGTCCCAAGAATGTGGCCAAGGCCAGTGCGATAGGATGAGCTCCAAACTGGTATGCAGCCAACACAATACCGAGTGCTGTCGCTCCACGATCAACAAAGCGAACCAAGGCCTCTTGCCTTGATTCACCCAAGGCCCGCAAGGCTGCGCGGTGAGCATATGTCAAAATTTGAACACAAGCAGAAAGTGCGAGAATAAGCGATGCTACCAACCAAGGGGTTGAATCTCCAACCCAAATCCAACCGAGCAATCCACTGATGATAATGATTGGAAGAGCAAATCGAATCTGAATACGGAGACACCGATGAACCAAATCTCGGGCGCCCGAGCCCAATCGTTCTCCATCTCTGCCAATGAGTGTAGGTAAACCAAGGTCGACAATCGTCGCCGTCACATAGAACAGATCTAGAAGCAAAACCCAACGCCCATAATCACCATCTGTGAAAGCCCGAGTCAGTACTACATGGACTGCAAGACCGACCAACAATGCAGCCAAATCTGCTGCTGACAACCAAACGGTGTCTCGCTCGAGTCGAACTCGTCGCGTCACCGCTTCACCCCGAGCAGCATTTCGTGTAATGATGCAGCACAATGCTCCCAAGACATGCCATCCTCAGCCTCCTTGCGAGCCAATGAACCCAACCTCAATCGCTCTTCGCGGGAAAGGTTACACAACGCAAGAACGGCTGCTTTGCAAGCATCATCATCTCCCAATGGAATCAATGTCAACCATTCGGCATCACGATATCTCTCCAAACCACTCACTTCGGAAGCGACCACTGGTAAACCCGCAGCGGCAAATTCTGCGACTTTAAGCGGAGATGCGTGTCGCCAAACCTCACGGTTCGGCAAATGTAGTACGCCAATATCAGCGCCTGCCAAACGCGATGCCACATCTCCAGATTCTTCGACACGTGTCAATTTCGAAAGGCGCTGAGAATCATCGCCTTTTCCAAACAACAAGAGGTTCAACCCCATTGATGCTAACCGGTGTAGTTCTCTTGAACGGTCCAGAGAACCATGGCAAACAACAAGCGCATTTTCATTCATTGTTGCCATCTGAAATTCTGACAATTCGACACCCGCTGGCACAATCGCAGTAGGTGTATTCCAAATTTGTGAAGAGGCCATATATTCGCTTTTGACCGCACGACCTTTACTTTGTAATCGGGCAATATCCCAAGCTTTGCGATACTGTTTACGTTGGAACCATCCAACAATCCCCGTTGCTACCGGTGGGCTTCGATCCATGATTACCCATGGCAAAGCGAATTTTTCCAATGCTGCTGCCGCACCTTCTACTGCAGTCCATTCAACAATCGCAACAGAAAATTGCTGTAGTTCTATGACAGCTAACTTAGCAGAAACGCTTCGAGAGAAACTACGGTGTCCATTTCCAAGTTTGCTTGATCGTTCAACTCGAAAGTCCCCATCCGGACTCATGAAACTGACCTCCCAACCACGATTATTGAGCGCCCTTGAAATTCCAACTCGGGATTTAGCGGACATTTCCTCGCGTCTTCGGTGAGTAATCCATAGTAACTTCACTTGACCACCCCCTCATACAATTGACCCCACTTTGGAATTACATTTGCCAACTGATATTTTTCGGCTTCAACAGGACCTAAAGAGGCCATTTCTTGCCAATCATCTCCCTCGATCATTTCTTGCATTGCTTCAGAAAATGCGGTGGCATCCAAGTCGATGATTTTCCCTGATTTGTCAAAAACCCCTTCACTGGCCTTTGATGCCAAGACCGGCATACCTCGAGCCATTGCTTCAATTACAGACATCGACAAACCCTCCCATTTGGAAGGAGAAAGCAATGTCCCACATGATGCCATCAATCGTTCCTTTGTTTCCCCACTGACCCATCCATGTCCGGTAATCCCAGGTTCTGAATGCTCGATTCCAGTCAGATGCAACGTGACATCGATTCCTTGACTTCTCAATTTCCGTGTCGCCTCAATTGCAATCTCTTGTCCCTTCATTGGGTTTGAGCGACCCATCAGCAGAAACTCTGTTCGATTTCGTTCTGTAGAGGGGGACACGTTCGGAACAGGATTCGGGATGACACTTGATTCACCCAACCATGGAGAAAGCGTCTCTTGCCACCGTTCCGTAAGAACAACTGTGTGCAAAGTCGAACAAACACGATGAACTTCTGGCCCCCTTTCTTTGCAATGCCGATCAAAATCTCCAGAATGAAGAGATAGAACCACGGGTATGTTTGCGTTTTGTGCTATTTTGATGAGTCCGGTTTTTCTTTTCCATGACCATCTAGTTGCAGTATGGATATGCACAACATCCACATCTCCTAGCGATAATCGAACCTTCAATTGCTTGCGTACATTCCACCATGCTTTGAGTACATCCACGACTCCTCCATCGGAATGGCTGGACAGATCATCAGCCTTCCATCCGCTAGGGGGGTTTGCTAGAAGGAGTTGAATCACCGCCCCCATCCCACCTCTAGTTTGAGATGGTCCCACGTGAAGCACGGTCCGCATGATTCTCCCTCGGTCGGCTGAGGTCGTATCTCTCCAATGAAGGGCTCGCATCCTCAGTTCTGTACGGTGTGCTTATCTTTGACGTGTTCAGGGACCCATACGGAGAGGCCGATGATTGAACGTCTCACTTTCCTTGCAATTCAAGCCGGTGCTGCGTTCGCAGTGGTACTCCCTCTCTGCATACATTGGTACTTGAATCGGACTTGGATGAAACAACCATCTCCTTCTCCAGATTCTTGCAAAGACGAAGATTTGCCCAACCTTTGTATTGTAATTCCTACATGGAATGAGGAGAAGATGATTGAAGCAAAGCTAGACAACTTAATCGCGCAACGATATCCATCCTCAAAGCGTCGATTATTGTTGATTGATTCCGCATCAACCGATGATACAATTTCAATCGCAACCGCATGGAATAGCAGAACAAAACAAGGCCTTGAGATACATGAAATGCCTGCGCGTTTGGGTAAGTCAGCTGCCATCAATCAAGCGATGATGCGCCTCAAAGATTCTGATGATGTATTTGTGATGACCGATGCCGAGGCAACATTGGAAGATGGAGCACTTCGTCGAATCGGGCGCTGGATGAAAGATCCATCTATCGGTGCAGTTTGTGGAACACTGAGTAACCAATCAGAGGACGC
>DAVT01000138.1 GCA_002505685.1 Euryarchaeota archaeon UBA501
CATTTGCCGGATGCGAAATTCTCCAATGAACCTGGGACGTTGAGCATGGCGAATGCTGGCCCCAATAGTGGGGGTTCACAATTTTTCATCAACACAGTACACAACTCGTTCTTGGATTGGTGGGACACTCGAACCAATTCCGCACACCCAGTCTTTGGGCGTGTATTGTCGGGAATGGAAGCCGTTACGGCGATTGAAAATTCACCGACTGGATATGGTGATCGCCCGCGAGAACCGATGCAAATCATCTCAGTAGAGCGTTGTTGATATATTTAATAACATCATACTGTTCGCCTAAACATGGCGAAGCACCGTGCAGGGGATCGGCGCATTATCAGCATCAGTATCCCAGAAAAATTGGCAGAAAGATTGGATCGACACGTTGGTAAAGGACGTAAAGAAGGTAGAAGTGCATCCATTGCAAAAATGATTGAAGGGTCGTTGAATTCAAATCAACGGTCGCCTCCTACATCTCTTCCGAAGCAACGCAAAGCAGCAACCGAGCCCGGAGAGGTGCGAATTGAAAAGGATACCATGGGCTCATTGGAAGTTCCAGCAGACAGGTATTACGGGTGCCAAACTGCGCGTTCTCTGATTAATTTCGATATCGGAGAAGATCGAATGCCGAGGGGTGTAGTCAGGGGATTTGGAGTCTTGAAGCAGGCGGCCGCAATCACAAACAAAGAGCTTGGAACACTAGATGCTTCTATCGCTGACCTGATTGAACGCGCAGCGGAAGAGGTGATCAATGGAGAATTGGATAGTCACTTCCCCCTGCGTGTGTGGCAAACAGGCTCAGGCACTCAATCGAATATGAATACCAACGAGGTGATTGCAAATCGTGCCATTGAGTTGGCAGGTGGTGTGTTGGGATCAAAAGACCCTGTCCATCCAAATGACCATGTAAACAAAGCACAATCATCGAATGACACGTTTCCAACTGCGATGCATATTGCTGGTGCGGAAGCATTTTTCCACTCACTGAGGCCATCTGTACAGTATCTGAGAGACTCTCTTTCAGTCAAAGTTTCCGAGTTTGAAGGTATTGTGAAAATCGGGCGAACGCACTTGATGGATGCCGTACCACTGACACTAAGTCAAGAATTTGGAGGATACGTTTCTATGCTGGATGCTGATTTGCGTAGAATTGATTTTGCCTTGGAAGATTTGTATGAATTGGCATTGGGCGGAACTGCAGTGGGAACCGGACTGAATACACATCCTGATTTTGCAGAAACTGTGGCCTCGCATATCGCCGAAAAAACTGGTCTACCTTTCGTAACTGCTGAAAACAAGTTTGCACAACTCGCCGCCCATGATGCGGTTGTCGCTGCAAGTGGTGCCCTCAACACTCTAGCAGCGAGTCTGATGAAGATTGCCAACGACATTCGCTGGTTGGGCTCCGGGCCCCGTTGTGGTTTGGGTGAATTGTCTCTTCCAGCGAATGAACCTGGGTCCAGCATTATGCCTGGGAAAGTGAACCCGACTCAAGCTGAGGCCATGACTATGGTCTGTTGTCAAGTGATGGGGAACCATACGGCCATTTCAATTGGGGGAAGTCAGGGTAACTTTGAACTCAATGTGTACAAACCTATGATGATACACAATTTGTTGCACAGTACTCGGATATTGGCCGATACATGTCGAGCTTTTGCTGACAAATGTGTCGTCGGATTGGTGGCAAATGAGGATGCGATTCAGGCACATCTGGAGAATTCACTAATGTTGGTCACAGCATTGAACAACCACATAGGGTATGACAATGCGGCAAAGATTGCGAAAAATGCACATGAAAAGGGTTTGACCTTGAGAGATTCTGCATTGGAATTAGGTTTGCTGACGAATACTGAATTCGATGATTGGGTTCGGCCTGAGGAAATGACTGGCCCCAAGGCGTGATTTGGCGTTTTGAAAAGGGCTCAGAAAACGTAGTCTGGACGCACCTTTGATACGCAAGCATCAAAAGTCGATTTGGAAGGAAGGCCCCTTGTCCTCAAGAGAGGAAGTTGGGAGTGCTGGCTGGCGGGTTCGAATCGAGTAGATCTTTCCCCGCCAGCCAGCCTCCGCATCCGAAATCCTTCTCCCGTCCGAAGACGGTTTCCAAATCCCGGCCGGTTTAGCTGATGCTTGCGCATCTGCCTTGCCTCTAGACGCCTGTGACAGTTGCCTGCCTCACTTCCTGATGCGTTGTCTACAATCCGAGGATTGCTTTCTTTTCACCAGTTATCGGTTTGGATTTCTCCATTCCGGCGCCTTAGCGAGTGTTTTCCTTTCAGTCCACGCTCGCCCCCTAGTTTCCCTTGGTCTTGCGACTTTGTTCCACTTGGAGAAGGAGTTGGGAGTACTGGCTGGTAGATTCGAATCGAGTAGATCTTTCACTACCAGCCAGCCTCCACATCGAGATCCTTTCCTCTATCTTGCGATTTTGTTCCAAATCTCGGTCGGGTTGGCACGGTACGCGAGCGCACCGTGCCGTCCCTTAGACGCTTGAATCAGTTGCCTGATTCACTTCCTGATGCGTTGTCCACAATCCGAGGATTGCTTTCTTTTCACCAGTTCCCGACTTGGATTACTCCATGTCCGCGTCCCTGAGAGAGGTGACCTTGCGGACACCTCGCCTCCTGATGGATTTCGCCTTACGACTCTGTCCACCTAGGAGCAGGATTGTGACATTGCTGCCACCCTGTTCCCCCTTCGGTCCGGTTCCAGCATTGCTGCCTTTCCCTTCCCAGGGCCGATTTCAACTGCAGTATCCATCGTCCCCCGGTAGTCTGACAAGATATTGCTATCTGCCAATTAACCTGCACAGGATGTCCATTGAGGATTGGTGCGGCCGGCTCTTCATTCTCAGCTTTTATGATCTCAATCTTCAGGGTCCCTGAGGTTACCTTGCGGCTTCCAGTGTTTCCCGTCTGATATCGTTCAAGGTACCGAGTATTCGTTCCTTCCGAAGTAATCCTTGCTCTTGCGAGCGGATATCTCCTGTGTTCCAACACGAAGTTGGTATGTGTATTTCGAGCCCAGCTCTGATACACGTTCACAAGAGTTTCACCACACCGAAATGTGGCTTCGTTCTCCTGCGGGTCCACCTGCTAATCTTCACAGATCGAGGTGCACCCCACCTTGGTCAACTTGTGTTGACTTTGATGGCCCACTACCGTTCCCGAATTGGGTCCCTTGTGGGCTGGGGCCTGCCGGTAACGCTGGGCGCTCCGACACCACTCCTCGGGAGCGGCAACATTCATCTGCAACTGGGAGCACAATAAACCTTTGCATTAATCGAGGTGTTTTCCACCAGAAAATAGGTGACTGAACCCCTTTTTCCACTGGAATGTATCTGGTGAGTTTTGTTCAATTATGAACGGAGCCGACGTAACTTTTCTGCCAAATCTGAACGATGATTATCGCTACTCGAATCACTTTCAACGGCAAGTCTTCTAGAGAGTAAATCTGATTGAATTAGATACAAACTTCCGTCTTCAAAACCTATTGCGAGGTTTTCCCTATTTCCTTCAATCGAAATGACTCTAGATTCAGATTCTGCACGAAATAGTGGTGTCCCTTCTGGAGCATTTCTGACTTCGCAAATAGATCGCCTTTCATCCCACGAAATGACCCATGCACTTGGCTGATTGTCCACCAATGGGCCATACATCACATGCTCGATATTACGGCCGAGTTCAGTTTCTACCTGCCAAAGCAATTTGCCTTTCTCGTCGTATGAACGTGCTACGCCCTCTGCTCCTCCGAAACCTGATCCTGCCGCACCGGGTTCGATGCTGATGGAAACCAAAAAACCGGGTTCTCTAGCAGAAATTGATTCAATTGGCCCTGGTTGGTTGGTATACGTATCATCATCCATTACCATTCCATCATCCACGCAAGTTAGCGTACCATCCACATGGCCAATCACTGTATGTGATTGGGCAATGGCGCCACAGGTAGCAGGTGAGTCGGTAGGAAGAGGGGAGTGATGCAATTCACTTGAGTCGGCTCGAATCATGCCACATCTTGGTCGGCTCAATGGTAGGAATGCAACGCCGTCATTTCTCATGGTAATCGACCATGGCCGCTCATCGATTGAATCTTGATAGAGTAGTTCACCATCCTCGTTAAATCTCCAAAATGAGGATTCAATAAAATCATTCATTTCCAAATCAAAAATGGATGATGTTGCGAGAATCGTTTTCCCATCAGGGGTACAAGCAACAAGATCGCTGCTCCCTTCTAGTTCATACTCCCACTTGATCTTCCCCGTCTCTATTCCAATGGAAACAATGTCCCGTCCACAGACGGCATACAACGATTCGCCGCCGAAAGCGAAACCCGATACTCGGTTACTGGTCGCAACTTGCCATTCGGATTCTCCTTCCAAATCCCAGCAATGAATACCTCCATCCCAATCTCCAGCGATAACGCGTTGCTGGTCAAGATAGATAGCGCTGATCCCAGCATCTAAGGTTCGCTGAAACCATGCCAAATCACGCAAATCGCGAAGCGGCGCTTCCTCCATGGGGCCGATGGAGCCAAGGTTGCCTATTGCACTTCTGCTTCAAGCGTTGACGCCGTACAAAGATTCAATCTTGTTCCTCAGGTAGGCAATGAAGGGTTCTGGAGATGGGGGTTGACCAGTAGCTTCCTCGATTAGTTGAGCTGGAGTTAGAATGCTTCCCCGAGAGTGCACATGGGTGCGCATCCAATTCAGTAGGGGTGCAAATTCACCTTTTGCCCACATCTCTTCTAGAGTTTCTTCTCCTTCCAAGTCTGAGCGCGCGGCAGCCAACAATTGTGCACTATACAAATTCCCAAGGGTGTATGTGGGGAAATAACCGAATGCGCCCATCGACCAATGTATATCTTGGAGAACTCCTTGCTTACGATCAGGTGATCGGATACCGAGATATTGTTCATACATGTCATCCCATGCATCGGGCAGATCATCTATGTCCAACTCTCCATTAATCAGGCGTTTCTCAATTTCGTAGCGAATCATGATGTGGATATTGTATGTGGCTTCATCTGCCTCGACTCGTATCAAACTGGGCTCGACCAAGTTTACACTGCGCCACAACATCTCGCCAGTAACACCTTGCATGTTTTCGGGGAAGTGTTTGGACCAGTGGGGGATTGCCCATTCGCTGAAGGCCAAGGAGCGCCCGACTTGATTTTCCCAAAGACGGCTTTGTGATTCGTGGACACCCAATCCATCCGCATGCCCTGCAGGTTGGAAGTCAAGGTTTCGAGGGCGGCCCTGTTCATACAACCCATGTCCAGTTTCGTGAAGAGAGCCGTATAGTGAACCAAACGGTTCGGCTTCATCGTAGCGGGTTGTCCAGCGCACGTCATCAGGATTTGAACCGCCACAGAATGGGTGAGTTGATTTGTCTCGACGTCCTGCATCGAAATCGAAACCAATTGCCGCAGATATCCCATGGGATAGTTGGGCTTGGGCTTCTTCCGCCCACTGGTTCGACTCAACCCAACTCATGTCGGGTGAAGGGCAATTGCCTACTGCGGTGATGAGGGGTACTAGTGCCTCGCGTAGGCCTTCGAATAGAGGGTCTACCTGAGCCACACAAAGTCCTGATTCGTAAATATCTAGAAGTGCGTCATATGGATTATCGTCATATCCTAAATATCCCGCAAGCTCGCGATTCAGTTCAATCATTTCAGCGAGATCATCTCGGAAAATCGAGAAATCATTCTTCTCCCGTGCTTCCGCCCAAGAAACGATTGATTTGGATTTGTGTCGAGCGAAACGCTCGACGAAATCCGCAGGTTTCTTTGTGGCCTTGTCGTAAGCGTCTCGAATCAAACGAAGATTGCCCGCGGCAACCTCTCCATCTGCACCTTCTGCTTCGGCCGCAGCCAAGGCTTCACCCATTGCTGAGTCGACCATCATCGAGTGACTGGTACGAGACAACCAAGCCAACTGCTCTGCTCTAAGGGGACCTGCCTTTGGAGGCATCATGACCTCTTGATCCCAACCGAGTAAACCCTGAATTTGGCCCACGGTTTCGATTTCTTTCATCTTCGACATCAATTGCCCATATGCTTCGCCCATGCGCGTGCCTGAACGAGTCTATGCCTCAAAGTCACCGATGCTGAATTTTCTTTATTGTGTAGCCCTGCAAGGTTTGGTTCTGTAATTTGAATCGAACCAGTTCGTAGCCAATCATAAGAGGGAGAGTACATTGCCGAACCCATGGTCACGGCCTATCCGATATTCAATCGCAAGGCTATCATGGCCTACCTGTTGATTTGGATGCTATTGATTTTGGGTTTAGCACTCAATCCTGCAACTCAGGATAAGGGCGATCTCTCTCTAATCGTGGAGTATGAAGATACAAACGGTACTGTTTTGCATTCATTTGTGGATGGTGAACTTGTGTCTACAAATAATGTGACTCTGAGTTTCGATTTTTCAAATACATCTTCAGACAATGACTTGGTGGAATTCGGAATCGACTTGGCAGACGGTAGCGACCCAATTTCTGTTGACCCGATGACAAATTCGAGCATCTCAATAGAGTTTGCAAACCATGGAATATACGAATTATGGGCCTTTGCAATCGACGATAGTGGATTGAGAGAAAATACCTCTATTGTAGTGCGAATTGAACTACAGGTAGATTGGATTGAGTCCAACACTTACGAACCAAAACCCCTGGTCATCGACCCAATTCCAACCAATGGAGGGGTTGCCCCAAATTCAATTCTGATCAACTCGACCGTTGAAAATCCCGAATTGATTGAGAACATTGAATCCGGACGGGAAGTCGAGTTCACCTGGAGTCTAGTTGACGATGTCGAAGATACTTGTCAGTCCCGAAATGGATTGGTCCATGAAGGTGAATTTGTCAATTGGGAAACCATCCACTTTAACACATTTCAAGTTCATGAATTGAGAATCAGTTATGATTCAGGGCAGGATTACATCAACGTGAATCAAACCGTTATTATCACATATATTTAATAGAAATTCAAGACCCTAACAACAACCACTTTCTCGCATCGGAGCGGCGATGAATTCTACTCTATCAATGTCCTTTGTATTCTTCAGTGCATCCACAATCTTGCGTAGCACTCCTGCTTTCCCATTAATTTGCATAGTATCCACACAAGTGTGGCTTTCTGGTAAGCAATTGTGGTGGTATGAATTGACTGTAATGGAATTGGTATGCCTTAATTCCATCAATTTATTTTCAACTCCATGCTGATAATATATCACCATCGTTCCTTCGACTTTTTGCTCACTGTCCATAGAATTCAAGTCACCACGACGCGTGGCTTCTGAAAAATGAATAGTTGCGTCTCGAAGAAACATGCTTCGGTTTTGGTAACCTGATTGTAAAATAATTTGGTCTAACTCCGCAGCGAATTCTTTGTCGGTACTAAATGAAAATACTCGGCTCATAAATTGGTGAAATAGATTATATTAATAACATTTCTTAAATATGTATTAACAAACCGGGAGGTTATGGAAGCAAGCCTGATTGTATTTACAGTAGCGACATTTGTAATCGCATTTTTGAGTGGAATAGTGCCGATTTTTTCTGGGATAACTGGGGATAAAGAACGGATGAAACAGTTGACTGGGGTTGCTGCTGGGGTAATTATTGCTTCAGCGATGTTAGTCGTTATTCCTGAAGGTATAGAGCTTGTGATGACAGATGACCATGGTGCTGATGAGGCATTGGCAGGTTCTGTTGCTTTGGTCATCCTAGAAGTTGATCATGGTGATATCACCGCAGATGAAGGTATTGAGGAGATTGAAGAATTGATTGGTGGGCATGATGAACATGGTCATGAGGATCATGGGCACGATGATCATGGACATGATGACCACGGTCATGAATCAGATGCGAGCCTGTCTGATTCAATTGGGGACGTGATCGCCGAAGTTGAAGATGGAGATATCAATGCCTCAACAGGAATCGAAGAAATTGAGGAATTAATTTCCGAGCATGGTCATTCAGAGGAATCTCATGACGATCACTCAATCGGGATTTTGATGGGAGGAGCAATCATGGCTGGATTCCTTTTGATGTTCATTCTCGAAGGTTTAGGTATTGGTCATGGTGTTCACGAAGAGCACCATGAGCATGAACAAGAGCATGGGCACGGACACGTGCACCATGCCGCTGCTGGTGGGTTGCTAGTGTTTGGACTTACATTGCATGCTGCGACAGACGGTTTGGCTATCGGGGCGGCATCGGCAACAGGTGATATGTCATTGACCATCGCTATTTTGTTGGCTGTTTTAATCCACAAGGGCCCTGTGGCTTTCAGTTTGGGAATTTTCTCTATGCATGAAAGAGAAGAGCGCAAGGATTCTATCCGAGATGTGGCGATTTTTGCCGCTTCAACCCCTGTCCTAATCATTATCTCCGCCCTAGCTCTTCAGGGTCTTGACACACATTATATCGGGCTCACGATTCTATTCTCAGCAGGTACATTCTTGTATGTGGCAACAGTAGATACTCTACCTGATATTCACAACCCTGATACTGGAAAGAAGGCAATGGTGAACGTACTGATTGGTGTTGCACTCTTCACCGTTATACTACTCATTGCAAACGCGATGGATTTGGGCCACGCGCATTAAATCTATTCAATCGACTTCAGCGAACCTTGAAGACGAGATGTGCACGGCCGTAGGCCGTGGCAGACGACGTGATGGAGGCGGTCCTCTTCGATGAAGTGGATGCTGATGAGAGACGAGAGCGAATGCAACTCAATGGTGCGCTTGGTACAACTCTAGCAATTGTCGTTCTGTTTTTGGTTCTAGGTGCCACCATTGGAGTGCCTGATGATTTGATGGGTGGAGATGCTGGTCAAAACAGCCATTGGTTACCTCCGGTCGAAGAGCGCTCTGGGAAAATTTACGATATCTCCGATGTATTCAGCCGGGTTTCTTGGAATGGTAGCCACGCAATTGGGGAGGTTCAATCGATCTTTGTTGAGGTACCTGCAATTACACTAAAGGATGGAGGAGCGGGAGCTACGGGGGACGCAGAAGTCCATCTCGGACTTTGGCTTCCTGTCATTGAAGGATGCGATTATACCGGCAATATTAGCGATGAATGCAAAGTACCTGTTATTGCAGAAATTGGGCCCTACTATGATGATGGAGACGTTGATGCGCTGACGCCAGCCAACCGATTAGGGAGATTTTTGATTGAGAATTTTGTACCTCATGGATTTGGAGTGGCACAAGTTTCTGTATTCGGTACAGGGGAATCAAATCATTGCATGGACCTGATGGGGCATGATGAGCAGGCCGGAATCAAGGCTGCTGTCGATTGGTTGGGCACACAACCTTGGTCGAATGGAAAAGTGGGAGCGATTGGAAAATCGTATGATGGTAGTACTCCTTGGAATGCTGCAGCGAGCGGATCTGAGTATCTTGCCACAATCGTGCCAATGTCTGGGCTCATCGGCGTTCACGAACTGATGTGGAGAAATGGAAGCATGGAAGCACGTGGAGCAATTATGCACAACGGCGTGTATGGTTCATTCGGGTTGGACGGCGATCTTGAAGATGCCCAGAATGGTTGTGAAGGATACATGGAAGGGTACTATGCTGGGCTTGGTGCTTATGCCACCGGTGACGACCTTTCTTGGATGAAGAGTGATTATTGGACGGAGAGATATTTCCTCGACCGAGCGATGGAACTGTACAATGGTTCGATCTACATCATTCATGGGATGCAGGATTGGAACGTCGACCCGCATATGGCATTCCCCACACACCAAATTGCCATTGACAATGGGTTTGAGGTCAAGGGATTGTATGGTCAATGGATGCATGATTACCCGGACAGGCCAGATGGGCATGATGGAGGCATTGGATTTCCATGGTCACTACGCTGGGATTGGGCTGACGATTTGCTTGAGTGGTTTGATTTCTATCTTCGAGATGTTGGGCCTCAGCCCCGCTTGATCGCCGAAATTCAGGATGACTTGGGTGGTTGGAGAGTTGAGGATACCTATCCCCCATTGGATACGGATTGGAATGTAATGACTCTAGATCAATGTGAAATTGTTTCAGGAAATGATTTGATTGATTCAACCAGTGAAACAATACTTGATTGTGGAACCATGGAAGAAGATTTCCGAATTATTGGTATGCCTACAATACACATGGGCGCACGAATCTCATTACTCGGAACAAGTGGACATTTGTTTGTTGAAATGCAACGAGGTAGTGATGGTTCGCACCTAGGGCATGCAGTCATGGACTTGCGATTCTCCGATGGAGGAAAGGAAGGAAAGGTATTAGTTCCAGGTACTACGGTTCTTGCTAAAATGGAATTCTTTGCCATGGATGTTGTCGTTGAAGCTGGAGACAGTTTGATTTTGGTAATTACTCAAACTGGGGAAGATTACGTGCCGAGTGCCGTGAGCACTTTGCCAGTCAACGTATTCCTAGATGACCGAAGTACCCTTTCTCTTTCAACGGTAAACCGAACGTGTGATGATTTGTTTTTGCCTCCGATGCAAGAACAATATCCTGGATGTATTTGAGGAGGTGAGTGATTGAGTTCAATTCCAACACTGCACATTTTGTACACATGCCCATTTTGCTGGAAGGTTCGCGGGTTGATTGAGCACCTCGGAATTGAGGCAAATTACGTCAGCGTAAATGGATTGAAAATTAAGAAAGAAGTTGCCTTTGCTGGAGATTGGGGGAAGGTCCCAGTATTCACTGACGAGAATGGAGAACACTTTGTTGACTCTACGCCTTTATTGAAACATATTGATGCAACATTTAATGATGGAAAAATGGCAAAGATGGGTGATTCAAAACGTCAAGAAGAATGGTTGGAATGGACGGATACCAAACTGTCTAAGGCGACGGTTCCAATCCTGTATGGGACCTTGGGCTCTGCACTGAAAACCACAACTCGTATTTCCAAAATTGAGAAATTTGGATTTTTTTCAAGGCGTCTGTACGCTTGGGCTGGATTCCCGATTATGTGGGGGATTATTGCCAAAAAGAGAGTCAAGAAAGATGGTCGGAAGCCGAAGCAATTGTGGCATGATTTGTTGACTGAATTCACTGATGAACACAATGGCAAACCATTCTTTGGGGGAGAAAGTCCTGACTTGGTTGATTTTGCCGCATTCGGATACATGAGGTCGATTTCTCCGTTCCCACAATTTTCATTGCTGAAGGATCACGATGCGGGTATGGCTTGGTACAATCGAATGCACGCATCACTGGATTCCACCAATTGATGTTGAGAGAACATCGACAAGACGAACGGATGTGACGAGCCGTATGCCTGTGAGTCGATTGGAGGAGGACTGTCGATGTTCTCTGCGAT
>DAVT01000133.1 GCA_002505685.1 Euryarchaeota archaeon UBA501
CAAACTGTTGGCTTGATCTTGAACGGCAAGTAAAGCCTGCAATGTTGTGCGTATATCGTTGAAGTCGATTTCTTGAGCGTGAAGAGAACGTCCAGAGGTTTGGATGTGATATTTCAACTTCTGAGACCTCTCATTGCCACTGTAGAGGTCACGCATGGCCACGGCCCAAATTCTACGTGCAACCCGTCCAATGACAGTGTACTCCGGATCGAGTCCGTTTGAGAAGAAGAAAGACAGGTTTGGTGCAAATGAATCGATATCCATGCCCCGACTTCGATAGTATTCGACATAGGTGAATCCGTTTGCTAGAGTAAATGCAAGTTGGCTGATGGGATTTGCCCCCGCCTCAGCAATATGGTATCCTGAGATGCTAACAGAGTAGTGATTTCGCACCCCTTGGTCGATGTAGAATTGCTGGACATCACCCATCAGTTTGAGGCTGAACTCAGTAGAGAAGATGCAAGTATTCTGTGCCTGATCTTCCTTCAGGATGTCAGCCTGAACCGTTCCGCGTACTGTTTGCAGGGTTTTCTCTGAGATTTCCGCATGTTCTGTTTCGCTCGGTTCGCGACCATTTTCTTCCGTAAATTTCGCCACCTGTTGTCGAATCGCGGCATTGAAGAACATCGCTAGGATAATCGCTGCAGGACCATTGATTGTCATTGACACACTGGTATTTGGATCACACAAATCGAAGCCATCGAACAGTGTACTCATTTCGTCTACAGTATAGATACTGACTCCTGATTCTCCCACCTTTCCATAGATATCTGGCCGAGTGTGTGGGTCTCTTCCATACAGCGTGACACTATCGAAAGCGGTCGAGAGTCTAGCGTAATCTTCCCCCTCCGAAAGGTAGTGGAATCGCTTGTTAGTCCGAGCTGCAGGCCCCTCTCCTGCAAACATGCGTGTGGGTAATTCATCAGCACGTTTGAATGGGAAAACGCCTGATGTGTAGGGAAAATTCCCTGGAACGTTTTCTCTACGCAGCCATCCTAGCAAATCACCAGCATCAGCAAAATTTGGCAATGCAACTCTAGGGATACTTGAATGCGCCAATGATTGAGTTGTTGTTTCAACGGAGAAATCTCGTCCTCTGACTTGGTAAGTGTAAGTTCCACTTCGATATTGCTCGGCTTTTTCTTCGTATTCAGCAATCATCGACCAAACCATTGGGTGAATGGTATTGCGAATATCTTCAGCCTGAATCCGAATGTCCGCAACAGCAGCAGCGGCACCCGTAGAAAGTGTGCTCCCTGTTCCATCTGCCAAACTGGACATGTGTCTGGCCGTAGCCTCCAATTGCTGAACCAACCGCACCTTCTGAGACATTTCTTGAGTCCGTGTGTGATAATCTCGAACAATTCGAGAAATGTCTGCTAGGTAGTGAATTCGTTCGGGAGGAATGATGTGCTGGGGTTCCGGCATACCGCTTTCGGGCAACTGTGGTTGACGTGCAGCAAGAATCATGCCGTGGCGTTCTGAAAGAATCTGTGACAATCTTTCCCAAAGCAAATCAACGCCAGGGTCGGCGAATTGATTCGCTATGGTTGGAATGACCGGTAGAGCCGAATCCTCCATCTCGAACAAATTTCGATTGCGCTTGACCTGTTTTCGTATCGCTCGCAGTGCATCCTCTGCCCCCCGTTTTTCGAATTTGTTGAGTACCACAAGGTCAGCGACATCGAGCATCTCAATTTTCTCCAATTGAGTATGTGCACCAAATTCACTGGTCATCACGTAGAGGCTGATATCACTGACATCTGTAATTGCATCACTACCTTGGCCGATTCCACTTGTTTCAACAAAGATGAGGTCATATCCTACCGCCTGACAAACTTCGATTGCTTCTCGCGTTTTTTCGGAGAGTTCCTTGCCACTCGCCCGACTTGCCAAACTTCGCATGAAGAGACGATCACTAACCAGAGTATTCATGCGAATTCGATCGCCAAGAAGCGCCCCTCCAGTTCGTTTTCGAGTGGGGTCAGTACAAAGCAACGCCACATTGAGTTGTGGGTTTTGCGTGGTGATTCTGCGCATCAATTCATCCAGTAGGCTGGACTTACCTGCGCCCCCAGTTCCTGTAAATCCAATTACGGGGACTCTAGTTTCAATCGCTCGACTGCGGCAATTTTTCAGTGCCTGAGCAAAGGACACAGGGTCTGCATTTTCTGCCATTGAGATAAGTCGTGCAACCTTTTGGCGCTGCTCAGGGGTGACCGGATGATTCAAATCCATATTTTGGGCTAGCAAATTGCATTCACTTGCTTGCATTACCAAGTCATCAATCATGCCCAGTAGGCCCATTTGTCGGCCATCATCTGGCGAATATATTCGTGTAATCCCCGCAGCATGCAGATCGCGAATTTCGGGTGGTGTAATCGTCCCCCCACCTCCGCCAAATATGCGAATGTCCTTGCGACCAGCAGCATCCAGCAATTCTCGGATGTAAGTGAAATACTCCATATGGCCACCTTGGTATGATGTCAACGCAACCGCGTGTGCATCCTCTTCTATTGCAGCCTTGACAACATCTAACGCACTGCGGTCATGACCGAGATGAATGACCTCACAACCAGCAGCTTGAATCAATCTGCGCATCACATTGATTGCAGCATCATGCCCATCGAAAAGTGATGCTGCAGTGACAACCCGCAAAGGTATTCCAGAGGCATCAAAGGCATTGCCAATGTCCTCTGTAGACGGTGCTGAAGCCCCAGTCGCCATGCATTTGCGAGTTCAAGGCGACGCTTGAGACCATCGGCGGTGGCCGTAGGCCACCGTGCGCATACGCGAGAGGTTTGTTTTCACGCGTACATATCTTCGATTTCCGAACCCCAGTTCTCACGAATCTGGATTCTGCGGATCTTCAGAGTGGGTGTCAACTCTCCATCGTCCACAGTGAAATCCCTCGGCAAGATGGTGAATTTCTTGACCTGCTCAGGTGGTGCGAATTGCTTGTTCAATTCCATGACCTGTGCTTCAATTTCTGCATGAATTTCAGGGCTTCCAGTATATTCCGAAAGTTGGTGCCCTTGCTCATTGAGTAGAGCGATTTGCTTGGCAGGATCCTTTGGCAAATGGGCTCCATCCATGCCGAACTTATCTCGCAAAATTGCAGAGACATCCAATGTCACTAAACCACTACAGAATTTACGTGCATCTCCGACCAAGAAGAATTGAGATACAAGTGGAATTCCCTTCATTGTTTCTTCAATGACCAACGGTGCGATATTCTTCCCGCCGGAACTGACGTACAACTCTTTCTTTCGTCCAGTAATGGTCACGAATCCATCCGAGTCAATCTTTCCGATGTCACCCGAGCGTAGCCAATCTCCATCCATGACTTCAGCCGTTGCTTCTGGGTTGTTGTAATATCCTTTCATGACGTGACGGCCACGGAACATAATTTCTCCATCGGTATCAGTCTTGAGTTCAGTTCCGGGGAGTGTTCGACCTACAGAACCAATCTTGACATTGCCCTTGTAGTTGATTGAAGCACCCGCAGTGGTTTCGGTCATTCCGTATCCTTCATACAATGGGACACCGATTTGGTGGAACAGTTTGAGAATATCAGGGTTGATTGGAGCAGCACCTGTGATTGCATACTTGCAGTT
>DAVT01000155.1 GCA_002505685.1 Euryarchaeota archaeon UBA501
CATCGTGGATACGGTTCGCAAGCAAATCCTATGATATGACAAATTTTGTTCGATTCAGACCGCTTTATTATTGATGTAACAACCTTTTCGGAGTATTGGTAGTATGCAGCCTAGAGGACACTCTTCACCCGCTGAAGACGCGGGACCACTAGATGGTGAAACAGACGCACGCGTGTTGGATCACCAACCCAGCGGATTGATTCAAGCGATTACAGAGAAAGGAATGCATCTCATCCGGATGCGTGCTTCTGTAGACGGAGCAAACCATGCGGCTGGTAAATTGATTGAACTTGAATCAGTGAACGTCCTCGGAACCATTCGACATCGAGATCTATCATCGATTGCTCAATCCAATTTGCATGAAGTCGTGAAGAGTATTCTCTCCGACAATCCTGAAGTTTGCCTTTCTTTCTACAATCGAGCTGGAAATTTGACTCTGAAAATGCACGCGTTCCAACTATTGGATGGCATTGGAAAATCAAAGGCACTTTCAATGGTCGAGATTCGCGGACGTGTGGGATGGGAAACCATTGCTTCATTGGATGAAGCTTGCCAAATCGATGCCGCTGACCTTCTTGCAAATCGTTTGTGTCAGGAAATTGCAGATCCACACATGACACCGAATCTTCTCGATTTGCTCATCCGTGCTTGAGGGATTACAATGGAGCGCAATGCGCGCTTCTTGGTTGATATTCTGAGGGATAACCAATCCATCAATCGTGAATTAGGTCAACACTATTTGCTCGACACATCCGTCCTGAATGCTGCAATCGAAATGGCCGGCAACATCACCGATTTACACATTCTAGAAATCGGCTGTGGGCCAGGCACCCTCACCCACCACCTGCTTCTCGCGGGTGCGCGCGTAAGCGCAGTTGAAATCGATGAAGGTTCATTGCAACACATGCAACTACAGTTTCAAGAAGAAATTGCATCAGAACGACTGACCTTGATTGAGGGAGACGCACTAACCGTTGAATGGCCCAAAGACATTGACGCAATCATCGCCAATATCCCTTACCAAATTTCCAGCCCGCTGCTTGAAAGAATACAGCGTGAATACCGTTCTACAACAGCAGTATTGCTTGTTCAGGAAGAATTCGCAGAGCGCATGGCTATGGCCATTGGTCCTCTAGATAGAGGTCCACTAGGCCTCTCTCTTTGGCTTGATTTTAATGTTGAGATCGGACGACGAGTCCCTCCATCCTGCTTTTCACCCCAACCTCGGGTTCACTCCCGATTGATTCGAATGGAACCCATCGATCGGTTGATGACAATGGGTAGCGAGATAGATCGACGCTTATTCAAACAGATTACTGCACAATCATTCACCGATCGCCGCCGCAAATTACGCAATTTGCTCAAACGACCGCCTCGGCGTCTGTCACGAATACCTGGTTGGCACCGGGGACGATGGAGTGGTGCGATGGAGGCCCTCAAGGAACACCCATTCATGGACGAAAGGCCCGATATGCTTGAACCAGAAGACTGGGTCGAACTTTGTCAATTGATTTTGGCATTTGATTCTAGTTGATGGGGACCTATACGACAACGACTTGATAGGGAAGCCCCCTATCCGGTGGACGAGTGGGGGGAGCGTTGATGCAGGGCCTGTGGCCTGAATTCCGTGACTTCAAGTAGGTCGCAAGGTACTCTAACTACTCACCGGGGGGCGATTATGGCAAAGAAGGACACCTATCTTGCGCTTTTGCGTCGCGGTGTGGATGAAACCACCGCAATGACACTCGCTGACTCGGGTCTAAAGATAGGGGAAATCAAAAAGTTAGACAAGGACCAATTGGTTCAGAACTATGGACTCAAAGACGAAATCGCTCGATCAGTCCTCGAAGTTCTACAATCCGGTTCGACCAGTGCAGGTAAGGAGCGCTATCTCTCAAACGTTCTATCTGGTCCAGAAAAGAAACCAATGGACAAGATTGAGGAACAACGATTCAAGCGTCAGCAAAAGGATATTCTCCTTGAGTTACAGGAGGAAAGGGAACGCCTCAAAATGGCCAAGGTAGAGCAATTCCGCAGCCAAAAGGTTGTGATGAATCGACTTGGTAAAACCATTGAATTGATTGTCAAACTTGAGAACAATTTTGATGATGAATCAAAGGAAGAGCAGCGCTCAAAAATCCGAGATCAATTGGAAACCCGTGGTCTTGAAGCAGCTCGCGATCACGAACTGTTAGAATTGGAAGGCACCCCACAAGACATTGTCGATTTCCGACGAAAGATTGTGCCCAAACTTTGCTTCCATGCCTGCCCTTCATGTGGGGAAGAGATGGATCCGCGTTCAAGTGTGAACATGGATTTGGGTGATGATTTCGGCTTCATTTGCTGGGACTGTGAGAATGAATTCTCCTCGCAAATGGCCAGCGTTGTTGAGTCGCGACTTGAATCGAAGAAAGATTGGATTCAGATTGACCCTAAGCGAAAGCCGAGAGAAAAGGTTCCACGACCTCCCCGTGCGAAAACATCGCGTAAGGACGTTATTGCTGCAGATTTGGCAGCAACCGGTGCATCTGCAGACACGATTGCAGCAGCCGTCGAAGAAAGCAACTTGACAAGCGGATTGATGTCGATTAACGATTGGATTGACCAGACTTTAGCGGTTAAGGGTTACATTCAGGCGCAAGAGGACCGAGAGGACTTCATCATTGCAACAGGTGCAGGAGCGACCAAGTTCAACAAGTGGATGAAGAAGGCTGGACTTGCCTTCAACAAGCAATCTGGTCGCTGGACCCGTTGGGAAGAGAACTGAGGCTCAACGCTATGTCATGAGGCCTCTACGGCCCCATCATGATGATCCCCGCACACGCGTTAGCAGGGATTGCTTGTATTCACCTCGGGCTCTTGGCATCCCGAGGCAACAAGCATTGGTTATGGATTGGACTTGTCTTCGCTTTTATCTCCCATGCTATCATTGACTCATTGGCCATCTTCACTTACCACGACGGTAGCCCTTCAGGTACTCCCTTTTCGCAATTTGTGTTCTGGTTTTGGATTGCGACCGCCATTTCAGTGATTTATTGGGCCTTGCAAAATGATAAGAGATACGGATATGGAATTTTGACTGCGCTTTCCTACGACTTGTGGGATCATTGGATATTGCGAACCATTTCTTGCAGTCGAGATGGGTTTCCTGATGGGTGCATGAGTCTGTATGCCTATGAGCATCTACATCTACATCAACTTGAATGGATAATCTTGGATAGTGTATTCGCTGGCGTTGAACGACACTATGGTGACGAGCGATATTTCATCGTCGAACTGATTTTTGCCTCTTTACTTTGTTACTCGATCTGGTGGTTGAGGAAGCGTGCGCCCCTCCCCTCAGGAGATGAGGAAGAATGACGCAAGCCCGTCCGACATGGCCAATGATGCGACCTTGGAAAGATGGATGCGGACAAACCATCTCTCTGGTCGAATGGGCCAAGTCTCGCCGGTTCTCGTCCACATATCTTCTCGTGATTGGGGTTCTGTATGCAATTCTGGGCTATGGGTCTAGCAGCTGTGCAAGTCATTCTGAAGCGATAATCTGTGATTTTGCATTGTGGCCATATCAACTGATTGAAGCGCCCCATCTGTACTTGATTTCATTATTCACTTCGATTTGGTTTCACAATAGCACTGATCATTTCATTCTCATCATCGTCGTCATCGTGTTGTTTCTACAAACCGCAGAAGTTCGAATTGGAACTAGGAAGGCGATGCTTGCATTTTTTTGTACACAATTCTTGGTCGCCATTTTGATGTCCATCTATCTCTATTCAGGAACCCAGTATTATCCAGAAGACCCATGGTATGCCCACGGTTATTCAGGTCGCAATTACATGGGGGGTTCAGTCGGTTTGTTCGGTGTTGTTGGGGTCTTGTTTGCTCAAATCGACAAACCGGTTGCAGGTGCTCTATTCTATTCCGGGTTTGAGTATTGGAACGCCTTCATCTATCAGGGGGCCAGCCTGTACGTTGTCACCGGACATGCGATTGCCTTTGCCTTAGGATTCTGTTTGGGGTTGTATTGGTTACGCCAAGAATCGACACAATCTGAGGTCGTTGAGTTAAATTGAGACCAGTACTCGCAGTATCATGGCGACAGTCCGCTTCTATCGGGGCGAACTTCTTCTTGGGGTTACGGAAGTCAATCCAGAGATTCCATTGATTGAATTGGCCGAAGCCATCGGTGTCGATATTCCTCGTAACTGCACATCGGGTAATTGTGGCACATGCATGTGTCGCTTGAAATCCGGTGAGGTAATTTTGCCAGAAATTCTACCTGCAGGAATAGATGAAGATTACATCGAGGACGGTGCAATTTTGACTTGTATAGGATTCGCGAAAGACTCGGTAGACATCGATTTGATACCACCATTGTGAGTTGAAGAAATGGAAACTGGATTACAAATTGCCATCATCGTCAACATTGTTGGCATCTCGATTGCTGTGTGGTTCCTACGCAGTCGCTTGAAGGCAAAACTCGCCGAGGTCGAAGAGCGACAAGCGCGCAATAGAGAGGATTAACTGAGATTATACCCAAGGATCGATGTTGACAACATGGTCCACGAGTACGATTCTACTGCCTGCAGCATCTGCATTTTCGCAGGCTTTTTTCATCATGTTGCGCATCCATCCAAGCATAAACAGGCTCTGCAATCGATCCAACTTCTGAATGAAGTCTGCAGGGTCTCCGCCCAACAATCCATTCTTCATTTCGTGTTGTACTTCACCGACATGATCGTAGAATAAGAGAATCAATTCCTCAATGGTTTCATCATCAACTTTCTTGCCATTGGCAAAACTTCGCACCATTTGACGCAAGACTTGCGGAGTCAATACTCCAGTGCCCCCCTCCAATGCTTCACCAATCGCATCCC
>DAVT01000144.1 GCA_002505685.1 Euryarchaeota archaeon UBA501
GCCTCGCCAGACCCCATCGAAATGTTGCCTGCAGCAGTATGAATGACTTGCATAGAGGAGCCACACAAGCGATTGGTAGTCATACCAGGAACCGTATTTGGAAGCCCTGACATATATGTGGCGATTCGACCAAGATTCAGTCCCTGTTCGCCTTCTGGGTAGGCGCATCCGAGCAAAAGATCTTCAACGGATTCAGGCTTTATTCCTGTTCGTTGGATTACACTTTGAACAACTGTAGATGCCAAATCCTCGGGTCGAATATCCTTCAAATCACCCCGATGTGCACGATGAAATGGCGTGCGGCAATAGCCGACTATGACCGAGCGCATGCTCAGCCGAAACGTCCCGCATCCATAATCATTGACTGTTTCATGTGCCCTATGGGCACAGAACCAATTATCTAGGGGGGGCCGGTCGCGTGGTCGATGATTAGAGATTGTAAGTCACACGGATTCTTCGAAGGTCAGAATTGTCCAGCATGTAATGATGAAGGGAAATTCATCATGAGTGATAGAGAGAGAGACATTCTAGGTCGCCGGATGGCAGGTATTTTGCGACATTTCCCAGAGAAATTCGATTTGGACATGGATATGAACGGATGGGTAGATGTTCGAGAAATGGTCGAAGCGATTTCAAAGAGAGATCGACGTATGCACTGGCTAAGACCGCATCACATACGGGCAGTCAGTGAAACGTGCACTAAGGGTCGATATGATGTGCGTGGAGATATGGTGAGAGCCACCTATGCACATACGGTTGAGATTGAACTTGACCTTCCCAGTGACGAAACACCAAACCTACTCTATTTCCCATGCTCTACAGAAGATGCTGAACATTTGCTCGAACATGGTATCAAACCCGGTGACCGTAAACACGTACATCTATCGAAAACAGTTACCTCGGCAGCAAATGCCGGACACGTACACCACCACAGACCCGTGATCATCGAAGTTGATTGTATCCAAATGGAAGCGAATGGTGACACGATTTACCATGCTGGTACAACTGTATACTTGACTGAAGAAGTCGAAGCACGTTACTGTGGATTGGTCGAAGACAGTCACCCTGAATTGATGGCCTGCGTATCCGATTGGGAAGCACAGGAAGCAGAAGAAGAATAATCAGTGATTTTCTCCACATATTGGACAAAAGCCGAGATCTTCTTCAATTTCAGTTTCGCAGGTATTGCAGAATACTGTATTCCCTGATGTGGCAGACTTTTGTGGTGCGTCCGACAACAATCTCACTGATTTCTCGCGAACAACAGGTAAAATCGATGCTTCGGTGCGAAGTTGCCATGCGGCTGAGAATGCCATTGCTTCCTGCAAAGCAGTTTCCAATTGTAGAAGCCTCTCTTCATGCGAAATACCTGATTCCTCAGATTCAAGTGAATTGATTTCTGTTTGCAGCCAGCGTCGAAAATCCTCAAGAGACGGTTGACCCATGGACTCCTGCGTGACGGGCTCCTTGATGAATCAAACGGCGCTATCACTTTGAACATGGAACCCTTACTAGGGCCATGGGCCGCATCATCATGAAGTGGGGGGGTGGCCTAATTTCAGACAAATCAAGCCTATGCACTGTCTTGCCATTGAGAATTCAAGCCATGGCCAAAATTTGCAAGAAGATTGTCGCAATGGGTCATGAACTTGTCATTGTCCACGGTGCAGGCTCTTTTGGCCATATTCGAGCTAAAGAGTACAGACTTGCTGAGGGAGATATTCAAGGTTTAGACCAGAGTAATGCGATTAATCTAGTTCGCAGTGATATGGACATGCTACATGCACACGTTATCGAAGCACTTTCTCCCCTCGTTGTACATAGCCATCCACCGCGTGACTATGTCACCAATACAGGGGCTAATTTTCGGGGAGATCTTGAGAGATTTCTCCAACCTGGAGTTCACGTCACGTTTGGAGACGTGGTTGACTGTGAACCTCCAGAACTCTTTGGTATTTTATCGGGTGATGATCTGATGCTCAGGTTGAGCAATGAATTGCCAGATGTTGAATATACAATATTTGCAATGGGTGGTACACCAGGTGTGATGACTGATTTCGGCAATGAGGCGAAATTGATTCCAAAATTGACTGCTGATACCGGTTTCACCGGAATACACGAAACGGATATTGATGTAACAGGAGGCATCTTTCTGAAAGTCGAGCGAGCATTCGAAATTTCAAGGAATGTAGACCATGTTTGGTTTATTGATGGCCATCATCCCGAACGAGTCATGGATATTTTGCAAAACGGAGAAACGATAGGGACTCGGATTTGTGATGTCTAGGAATACCACACCGACTTCTTCATGTGTCTCCTTTGCCTCGATGGTCTGTTGGCATGGATACTGAGCAGGTGAACACGCTCTTGCATGAGGGATACGACTCTGAACAGGTTTCGATGATGGATGAACAAGTCATACTAGTCGATGAAAATGACCAGCCACTGGGTTCGATGAGTAAGGTCGATGCACATCGAGGAGCCGGGGTTTTACACCGAGCTTTCTCAATTTTATTATTCGATGAAAACAATCGACTTTTGTTGCAAAAACGAGCCAGTCACAAGATTACATTTCCAAGTGTTTGGGCCAATACCGTTTGTAGCCACCCATTGTTTGTAGATCATGAATTAATGGATGGTGGGGCATTAGGCGATGGTTCGAAAAATGCCGCTATCCGAAAAATGTATCAGGAGTTGGGTATAGACGAAGGAGATGTGCCATTTGAGCAAATTCACTTCATTACTAGAATGTTGTACAAGGCGAGGGCAGATGACATTTGGGTGGAGCATGAACTTGACCACATACTGTTTGCTCGCACATCAAGTGAATTGAATGTAAATGCCAACCCAAACGAGGTTTCAGAAATTGCATGGGTGACTCAGGATGAACTCGAGCAGTGGCTTAACGATACAAGTGAAAAGCGGGGAGTAATCGCTCCGTGGTTTCGCTTAATTGCCGAAAATATCCTACCTGAATGGTGGGGCAACCTTGACGGTCTGCCTACACGCGCAGACACATTGATTCGGAGTATGGGGGAAGTCGAAATGAGTAACAATCCTGAGGTTCTCGATGAATCAAAGATGGGTGTACTCAATGCTCTGAAGACCCACAAAGATGCAGTTGAGTCACGTATTGTGGCTGCTTTGAGTAAATCTGGAAATGACGTTCTGGCTTCGGCGATGATGCATCTAATCGCGGGCGGAGGTAAACGCATGCGCGCGATTTTACCATGGCTGGTGGCTGATGCAGTTGGGGATTCAAACGATGGGCTATACGATTTGGGCGCAGCGATTGAAATCATTCACAATTTCACGCTCGTACACGATGACATCATGGACAATGATTCCGTACGTCGAGGGCGACCAGCGGTTCATGTCCAGTTTGACCACCCAACAGCAATCAATGCGGGCGATGCAATGTTGGCAGTTGCATTTGAGGTGTTGGCGGAATCTGAGCATTTTGATAATCAGCATTTTCGTGATCTCGTTCGCATAATAGGTAGCATGGTACGACATGTAAGCGAAGGTCAGCAAGAAGACATGTCCTTTGAAGAGCGTGATTATGTTTCAGAGGATGAGTATTTGCACATGATTAGTGGGAAAACCGCTGCCATGTTTACAACTTGTGCTCGCACTGGTGCATTGCTTTCGGGTGCAGATGCTGAAACAATCGAAATCATGGCTCAATGGGGTGAAAATGTCGGACTTTGCTTCCAACTAATGGATGATCTAATCGATGCAACTGGTGATAGTGAAACCCTAGGTAAACCGGCATGTAGCGATATTATTGAAGGGAAACAGACACTTATCGCAATCCATGCCTTGCAACAACCAAAGGAAAATCTCGCGAACTTTGTCGAAATTTTTGGCTCAGGAATTGAAGAAACGGATCGCGAGGTTCTCGATACGGTAGTGGATGAATTAAGAGACTCGGGTTCTATACAATACGCCTATGACAAAGCGATGAGTTACCACGCGGCTGCCCATGCTTGCCTCGATAAGGTTCCAAATCGAAATTCGGTGCAAGTGCTTCGTGATTTGACAGATTTCCAAATGGTCAGGATATCATAATCAATCCGCGTAGTAGGATTCACCGGGAATTTCAGCCTTCATACCTTTACGGGTTCGAATATCCCCGACTACGGTTTCCAGCAGCATACGTGGTAATTCTTCAAAGCCCGAATTCTCGCTGTTCCAAATCGCTCTTCCTTGAGATGCTGCACGGATATCATTGGAGAATCCAAAGCTCTCTGCCACTGGTACGGTGCCTACAACTGTAGTTGTTTCACCGTCAGCAGGCATATCTTCGATAACGCCACGACGCTGTGTCACTTCACGGGTAACTCCGCCTAGCCAATCATTCGGTACAGACACGAACATCTTCTGCATCGGCTCCATGATTGTGGTCCCTGCTCTTACCATCGCACCTCGCATTGCATTTCGCATGGCTGGAATGGTTTGGGCAGGTCCGCGGTGAATGGCGTCTTCGTGCAATTTCGCATCTGTCAACCGCACCAACATGCCCATAGCTGGCTCTCCCGCCAGTGGGCCGGACTTGCAAACTTCGTTGAATCCTTCAATCAACAATTCGCGGGTTTCGTGTAGCCCCTGGATACCCTTTGTACCATTGATGAACACGTTTGTTCCATTGATCGCGTATCCTTTGCGCATCATGTCCTTGTCCATACCCAGTGCGGCAAATTGGTCACCCACTTCTTTCTGATCCTTAGAACGGATTGCACCATCTCGGAAATCTCCTGCACGCAGAGCATCCACCACATTTTGTGGTAGCATTTCTACTTCGATGTAAAATCGGTTGTGCCGATTGGGTGATTTTCCTTCAAACGGATTGCCTACGTTGTTTCCATTAATCGCTTCACGATAAACAACGATGGGTTCACTGACCTTGACCTTGATGTTTTGTTCTTCCTCGATACGATATGTTGTGATTTCGAGATGGAGTTCACCCATACCTGCCAGCAATGCTTCACCTGTTTCTTGGTTGGTTGTGACTTGTAGTGATGCGTCTGCCTTAGCCAGGCTTCGTAGGGCATCAATGAATTTTGGTAAATCCTTCATTGACTGTGGCTCAACTGCGACTGTTACTACCGGCTCCGAATAGTGGCGAATTGCTTCATATGGAATTAGATCCTTGTCCGTGGTTACGGTCACACCAGCAGCAGCCGATCGAATCCCTGTAACGGCTGCGATATTTCCAGCAACGACCTTAGGGACTGAAATTCTGTCTCCACCGACCATCATGCTCACTTGCTGAACACGTTCAGCCTTGCTTGCACCAATGGCCCACACGGTTTCTCCATGGTTGATTGAACCAGAGTATAGGCGTCCGACAGCAACCTCACCTGCGTGAGGGTCCATCCAAATTTTTGTAATCATCATCGCAAGTGTGCCATCTGGGTCACAAGCCAACATTGCCTTTCCTTCTTTTGAGTCCATTTCTCCAGTCCATATATTCGGAATCCTGTATGCTTGAGCCTGAACTGGGTTTGGCAATTTCGTTACAGCCATATCCAGCAGTACTTCATGCACTGGGGCCTTCTTTGCCAATTCCTTCTGCTGCTCATTGTGGCAGAATTCAAAAATCTGGGTGAAATTGACACCTGACTTTTGCATGTAAGGAATTGTGATTCCCCAGTTGTGATAGGCTGAACCGAATGCAACAGTACCATCCATTACACTGACTTGCCAATCTTTCTTGTATTCATCAGGGGCAAACTGCTTGATCAATTTGTTCACGTGTGTGATTTGTTTCTCGAATCTTGCCATCATATCTTCAGGTGTTACCTGTAACTCGTTGATGAGTCGGTCGACCTTGTTGATGAATAGAATAGGCTTGACTTTCTCCTTGAGTGCTTGTCGAACAACAGTTTCTGTTTGCGGCATAGCACCTTCAACAGCACATGTAAGGATAAAACATCCATCCACGGCTCGCATTGCACGCGTAACGTCGCCACCAAAGTCAACGTGACCTGGTGTGTCGATGAGATTGATGAGATAATCTGTGCCTTCAACACTGTGGACCATGGAAGCACTCGCAGCATTGATTGTAATTCCACGGGCTGATTCTTGCTCGTCGAAATCGAGAACACGAGATTTACCAGCTAAATCTTCTGACATCATACCGGCACCTGCAATCAGGTTATCGGACAATGTTGTTTTGCCGTGATCAATGTGTGCCGCAATGCATAGATTTCGAATCTGTTCACGAATATGCATAACTTCTGTTGCTTTTGCAATGTTGTCTTCCTTACGACCCATGGAGTCCACCTAGGTTTGCGGCGACCTGAATTGGGTTGATAAAACCCCCTATGTGCGCGCGGGCGTACACGCGAGGGTTTGAATCATCGTGCAGATGCCGCGATACGATGAAGTTCTTCCTTCTTGCCAACTGCAAAAGATGCTACATCTCCGTCCTTGGCCTTCATCAATTCGCTAACGATTCCATCAGTTAGTGTCTTGGTTGATTTGAAAGTAGCAGCCAAACTGCCCTTGCATAGATTTCGAATTGCGACATCCAAACGACGACTTGGGGCACTATCTACGGCCTTGGGTTGTGATACTGCTCCGAACTTGATTCGGGTAATTTCTTCCATGGGTGCTGAATGTGTAATTGCATCTACAAAGACTTGCAATGGATTTTCCTTGGTCCTTTCATGAATCACATCGAGGGCCTCTTCGAAGGACTTGGCGGCATATTTTTTCTTGCCACCATTTCGACCTGTTCGCATTAGGCCATTGATGAATCGCTCAACAACGCTAAGCTTGGCCTTCCCCATCCATGCATTTGCATGTCGTCCACCGGAATGTGGGGTACCAACAGTTCTGAGATTAATGTAGGGGGAAATCCCTGGATCTTCGCATGTGACTTCAGTTGAATCCCACTTCCCGAAAACAAGAGTGCCGATTCCTGCTATCGGGCTGATATCTTCTGCAACCAATGGGGTTGTCTCCGCTTCAGATTGTTCTTCAGTGACTTCTTCATCTGACATAACTTCACCTCAGCGGACTGGCTTCTCTTTTCGTCCTCGGACCATTTCGTCCAAAGATACGCCATTGACTTGGATAACTTTGTATCGAATACCAGGGATGTCACCGTACGAACGTCCCATTCTACCGCCGATACCTTCGACCATAACTTCGTCGTGTTCATCGATGAAATTTATCGCCCCATCACCGGGTGCGAATGCGGTCAACTTGTTACCACTGCGAATGAGACTAATTTTGACAGCCTTACGAATTCCAGAGTTGGGCTGTTTGGCTTCAACCCCTACCTTTTCGACGACAATGCCCTTTGCTTGAGCACTGCCTTGGAGTGGGTCATGTTTCAGTACTCCACCCTGTCGACGCTTCTCTTGTCGTTTCTTGAATCCGCGATCCTTCCAGCGAAACTTTAGACGGTCCGATTTCATTTTTGGACCTGAGAATAATCCACGACCCATGTGAGTACCTCTCCTACGGAGCAAACCGGCGACCAACCCACCATATATGAGCGTGACGGGTGCTATTCAGTCGACGTCGGGGCGAATTGTTGTGCATAATCCCCTAATTATCATACGTCTAATGCGACCCGATGGTACCATGGCCTTTCGTGACCACCTCGCTGGTGCACATATTCCTGATGCTCCTATTTCCTGCATTCATGGATTGTTCGAATTATCGAAGGAACTTAATCACGGACTGATTTTATCCGACATTATCGAATCACCCGGCCACCGGGCTGCACTAAATGTACTTGCAAGAGACCGACTATGTTCGGCCCTCAATGTGGAACCGGGAGAACTCATTGACATCCTTGGTTGGGCAATGAATAATCCAACTAATCCAGTTGTTGTGACAGAAGCTCCCGTTTTGGAAAGTTCTGCTACTTCTGTGGAATTGACAAAATTACCTATTCCACACCATTACCCCGAAGACCGTGGCCGATACATGTCTGCCAGTATTGTGATTGCTGAATATGAAGGGCAACGCAATGTATCCTTCCACAGGCAGTTTCTACGAGATGATACACATGTTGTGGCTCGATTAGTACCAAGGCATTTACGAACCATGGTCGATAAAGCACGTGCGAAAGGCGAAACTATCCCTATTGCCATCGTTAATGGTTGCGACCCAGTCGTCCTATTGGCCGCAGCCATGTCATTTGACGAGCATATTGACGAATTGACTGTTGCATCAACACTACATGAGAAATTCTACGGGAAACCACTCCCAGTTGTGCAGTTGGACAATGGCATTCAGGTTCCCGCGAATTCTGAATATGCGATGTGTGCGAAAATTACGCTGGCTGATGATTTAGAGGCACCTTATGTCGATATTACTGGGACGCTTGATGATGAACGAATAGAACCGGTGTTTGAAGTCGAATCAATCCATCATCGAAACGACCCTATTTTTCATGCACTCATACCCGCAGAAGCTGAGCATAAGGCACTGATGGGGTTGCCTAGGGCACCTACAATCAAATCTGCAGTCTCTCAAGTTACTGAATGCCACGACGTTCACATGACTGAAGGGGGTTGTGGTTGGCTTTCGGCCGTTGTCAGCATCACACCTAAAACACCAGATGATGGGCGCAAATCGATAGAAGCAGCGTTAGCCGGACACAGGAGTATGAAGATGGTCACGGTTGTCAATCAAGACATCGATGTAGCCGATCCCGTACGTGTTGAGTGGGCCATGATGACTCGATGGCAGCCGGATAGAGACACGATTATTTTGTCACAACAGAAGGGAAGTAGTTTGGATCCCTCGCGTAATGCTGACGGGACAACGGGTAAAATCGGATACGATGCTACACTATCGCCAAACGAAGATCCATCACCCTATATTTCAGTACAATAGGTGATTGCGTGAGACAAGGATTGGCTGGCATACTTCAGCATCCCCGGAAAAGTTTGGGCGACAGGCACAGGTCGCAAGCGTTGAAATTTTTGAAATTGGCAGAATCCGACCCAGAAAGGAAGAATGAAAATTTCGATTGGGCAGAGCAAAATGCTCGCCAAGCACTGTTGCATGATTTTTCAAGTCCTGATAATTGGCGTGTTTTATCTCAAATTAAAGTCCACTTAAGTGATGAAATTGGGTTGAGGGCACTGCTCACAGATTTGTTTGCGGTTTTGGGTAGAGATCCTGAACAATTGTCTCAATTAGAAGGTGTGCCAATTCTGCAAGTCGGTCAAGAATTACTTGAAGCTGCACTTGCGACAGATCACCTTGATCCCGATTTATGGCACTCAGTCCTTGATAGCGAGGCAAAGGAATCTTTTCGTGAGCGATTTTCGAATCTCGATTTGACCGATCCTCGATGTAACGTGCTCTTTGGCCGACGTGTGGAGCGATTATGGAAATCAGATGGTGACGAATTGTGTATACCGCTTGCAAAGATACTCGTTGCTAGCCGCCCTCAAAACTTTGAGATGTGGATAAATTTGGGTCGTGCCCATGAAAGGCGGGAAGTGTATGATGAAGCGTGGTTATGCTATGACCAAGCACAGACTTACGCACCTCACACGAATGTTAGAGATGACTTTAGAGAACGTATAGAGTCTAAATTTGAGACACTGGAAAGCAAACCATGGAAGCGCCCTACTTTGCAAGCAAGAGACGAATTCCTCGCGCGGATGCAGTCACTTGCCATTGACATGACTGTAGAAAACGATGTTATCGATACAACTGTGACAGAGGATACAGAGAAGGTTAATTCTGAGGAACAAGAACTCAAATCGATGATCGCAAGGGAGGAGTTTTCCGCGGCATTCTTCTTATCGAGGCGGCTGGTTACGCGCGGCGAAGAATGGGCCACTGAATATCTGGATATTGCCAAGAGAGGACTCGAGGCTGACGATGAAGTCATCATACCATGAGGTTTGGATATGAAATCATGGGTCGTTGCTTGGGTTACACCTTACGGACACCCTCCTACTTCAATCGAATTGGAAGATTCATGTTGGCTGATGGTACGTCATGTCGAGCGAGGTTGGGAGTTGCCTGGAGGATGGGTCGAAGATGATGAAACTAGTGAAATGGCAGCTTTGCGAGAAGTTTACGAAGAAACTGGTTTGCTTGGAACTGCTGCACAGACTGCACACGGACTGGCAGGAGGTGAAGGGGATGTGGTATGGATTATCGTTGACCAAGAAGCAACACCGATTTCTTGGGAATCTGCAGACCCAAACATTTCGGAAGTCGGGTGGTGTCTTACTCCGCCTGAACCATTGGCCTGGGATTTATCCGAACTGAAGCAGTTTTCAACTTATGATTGGAGTAAATCCTGAGCCTCAGCAACTATGGATGCACCA
>DAVT01000062.1 GCA_002505685.1 Euryarchaeota archaeon UBA501
ATCCGCCGCCACAGCACGGACTCCGGTCGCGATACCTGTTCGCTGTAATCGTATCCACTCCTGTTTCATTCGAGGAGACAATCCTGAGACAAACCAGACTTCGTCTGCCCGCTTTTGCCCAATGAAAATCAATGCAGGTATAGCTGGTAAAATCCAGGGATAATTCAAACCTATTGCTAAGGTAAATAGTAACGTGGTGTGTAACATCATTGCCTTGATGGCTGGCTTGAAACGCCGACCTTCTAGTGCGTTCCAGCCTTGCCAAGAGGCGATTATTGCCATTGACCAGGGGACTATTGCAGCCAACAGGAGTCCAAACAACATTGAAGGGGCACCAAAACCTGATGTCAAGAATCCAGCCCCAGTTGTCGTGATTAAACGGTAAATTAAGAGGACGACGAGCATGGATCCCGCACCCAAACCAAACGTCCAACCTGCCGTTGGTTGCCCATTGAGTACCCTCACACTTTGTCTAGTCAGTAAGAACATTGTCAACAACGAAAACGAAAACGTGAGCAACAAGCTTTCGACAATTGGAAGCCCTGTTCCACTCCAGATTGGATCAAGCACGAGGGAAGAGGACAGAAATTGGTACAGTGCGCCTGAGAAAAAACCGTACAACAATAGGCGAGTTGCAGTCGGTAAATCGTAAAATCCGATCATCTTTGACATGCCACCCCTCCAACCAATCCATACGCCTACAATACCGATGGAGGTGGCAATTTGCAATTGCCAAAGTGGAATGCCTAACTCTACCACGCTAGTCCCCACTCAAACCACTTCTTAGCGTTGTCCGGCCCTTCGGGCCGTTCCGTGGGGTTCTTACGAGGAAAGCGAGAGGGCCGCTCAATGGCGCTTGAGGGGTTGAAGGCCGGCATCTTCGGAGCCATTGGGCGTCTGAAGGGTAAACGAAAACTCGATGAAGCCGAAATGAAGGAATTGTCAAAGAGTATCCGACGGGCCTTACTTGAAGCGGATTTCAACGTGCGCCAATCAAAGGAAATTACTGCAAGATTGGAAGAGCGGATGGTCGAGGAAGAACCTCTCCCTGGAGTAAATTTACAGACACATGCGATGAATATCATTTACACTGAATTGGTTCGTTTGCTCGGACCTCCAAGGGAAATCCGACCACATAACCAGACAATCTTGATGGTCGGTCTATACGGCCAAGGTAAGACCACGACAACAGCAAAATTGGCCGAATGGTGGAGGAGAAGACACGGTGTCAAGGTTGCTGTTATCGAAGCCGATGTACAGAGACCTGGCGCTTACGAACAGTTGAAACAGTTGCTCGCAGAATCTTCCGTTGAAGTATATGGGGAGCCCGATAACAAGAATGCTGAAGAAATTGTTCGCAATGGACTGGCTAAAGTTGGTAATGCGGATGTCGTAATCGTAGACACTGCTGGTCGCGATCGCCTCGATGACGAATTGCAAGCCGAATTGGAGCGAATCCACAAGGTGGCCAATGCGACTGAACGATTCTTGGTAATTGATGCACAGGTTGGTCAGGCTGCGGGTCCAGTCGCTGCTGGCTTCCATGATTTAGTCGGAGTTTCAGGTGTGATTGTTTCCAAGTTGGATGGAACTGCCCGTGGAGGTGGTGCACTTTCAGCCGTTGCGACCACAGGGGCTCCAATCGTTTTCATCGGCGAAGGTGAGAAAGTTGCGGACTTAGAGAAATTTGAGTCTGATCGATTCATATCAAGACTCCTTGGAATGGGTGACATTCGAGGGCTCATCGACATTGCACCTGAATCCCTCGATCAAGAAGAGGCAATGCGTTTGACTGAGCGGATGATGTCTGGAAGATTCACCCTCAATGACATGTACAAGCAAATGGAAATGATGTCAAAAATCGGGACGATTGATAAAATCGTATCTCACTTACCCACATCATTCTTTGGGGGCTTGGGGTCTATGGATCGCAAGCAAAAAGAGGAGATGCAAGGGAATCTTGAGAGATTCAGAGTCATCATGGATTCAATGACGGAAGAGGAAAAGAATGAGCCGCATATACTCAAAGCGGAACGTATCCGCAGAATTGCTCGAGGTTCAGGTGTCAAAGAAAAGAATGTCAGGGAGTTACTGGCACAATGGAATCGTTCCCGAAAAATGATGAAGGGGATCAAAGGCAATCGAAAACTCAGACGCCAAATGAAAGGGATGATGAGTGACATGGATGACATGGATATGCCGATGTGAGATTATGAATCGCAGATTCGCAATCATCGGCCACCGTGCACAGTCATCGGGCAAATTGAACCTAAACGATTTGGCAGGTGCATCGGGCCGAATCGATGTTTTAGCAAGAGCCGTGAATACAGCCTTGTTTTTGTCGCATGGAATTCGTGAGGATTCGCAAGTGGTACTCCACTTACTCGGGGGACCTGGGCCACCTAGGAGAATCGGCTTTGAGGGAGCCACTGTTCGTGGTTTACATCCAGATGAAAGGGCCATAGCTGGGCAAATTGGTAGAGTCTTGAAACAACCTGTTCCTGCTATCGGTCAAATTGTGGAATTGCACTCTGGTTTCTGGCATTCCGGTGGATCTCTGGAGCAAACTCTCTCTGAGTGGCACAAAGACGGTGTGACAACTTACACTTTAGATGCTGAAGGAGAGGATGTGTTCCCATCTATTGCGAATCCAAATGGAATTGGTTTTGTGTTATCCGACGATCAACCATTTTCAGAGTTAGAATTGGATTCCATGCATGGGCTTCAGCGGCTTTCGCTTGGCACACAATGGTTGCAAGGCCATGCTTGTATATCGATTATCCATCATTTGCTGGACTCAGATTGAGCCAAGCAGGGTACCCGTCCTCATCCTGCAGAAGGGCGGCTTGAAGAATCACATCAGGTATGTTCAGTGGATGAGATTGTGGCCAAGTGACCAATGGTGAAATCACCACGCTACCTGCCATCAAACTGGAGCAATCGGTGCGTGGTAACGGCTCATCTTCAATGGATGCGGCACCCACAGTGAAGAACTTACCATCCTCAGATAATTCGGTTGCTCCGTGATACCAACGAGCCCCTAGAGGAACTGTTTCGACTTCTCCATTCCATTCTACGGGAGTGTTCAAATTGAGTATTAAGTCTCCATTTCTAAATGCAGAACGCACTCGTTGTTGAATATCCATTTCCGGATCTGCCCAATCATTTTGTTGGCTTCCTCGGGTTCGAAGTAGGTTTGGAGGCTTGTCGTTGGCTATCGAAAGTGCCCTGTCTATCAATTCAAAAATTGCACTTGTTCCGATTGTGTAATCTTCGTGTAAGTATGTTCCAAGACTGAGTGCTATGGATGGGAGACCGTACAATGCGGCTTCTCTTGCAGCAGAGACAGTTCCAGAATGGATGACATCGATGGAGATATTTGGCCCACGGTTGATTCCAGATACGCAGAGTTGTGGGCGCACCATTGGGGCCCAATTCTCAAACCCATAATCGATGGCGACAATGGTGCAATCACAGGGTGAACCTGCCAAACTGTGGATGTAAATGGGAGCACCATTTCGATCCAAGCCCAATGTTTCTATCAAATCGGAACGGTCAGAAAATTCCAACCCTTTTTGCAGTGTGAGCCGCATTGCAGAAGCAGACTGTTCATGCGCGGGGGCCAAAATAGCGAGTGGATGTCCCCGTTGGTGCAGTACCTGAATGAGGTGGTGTAAACCAGGCGCATCAATACCATCGTCATTGGTCAAGAATATCGGTTCTCTCCAACTCATTGTGGCACCTCATTCGGTGGCTTCAACCGTTTGCATTTGAGTTAACCTATGATTCGTCCCGATAATCGCTAAAGCCATTCCAGCAATCATGAATGGGCCACCTATCCATGTCCACATATCTGGGATTGACTCGACACCAATCATCCACCCCAAAATACCTCCAAGTAGAGGTTCAAAAACGACACTGACGGAGATTACTAGTGGTGGTAGCCACTTGAGACTTGCATTGATTCCAGTGTGTCCTGCCAAACCCGGCCCCAGTGCAAGATATGTCACTAAGAATATCCAAGCCGCATCGGACCAACCCAGTAGTGATGTATTCACGACTGCAATATCGAAAGTTGCACCTTCAGAAAACATCGCATGAAGGCTCAGGAAGATGCTGGCTATTGCTGTTACAGGGAAAGCATAGAGGAAGAGCGGCATCTGTCTATCCCCTCGTAGAACACGTCCGGCCGCAAGATACCCTACAATTGCAATGGCTCCCAAAAAAGCAGCCGAATCACCGATCAATGTTACATCCCCGTCCCCAGCATCTTGAACTGCAATAATCGCTCCGAATACTCCCAAAATTGCGCCTGTAATTTCCCATCGGTGTGGAGTCATGCGCAGCAGCATCATCCCTGATACGATAATCAGTGGATGCGCGGTTACGAAGAGAAGACTATGGGTCAAGGAGGTGTGATCCAAAGACCAAACCCAGCTGGCAAAATGTATCCAAAGACAAACCCCAGAGCCGAGGATGATCAAAAGTGTCGAGCGGTCCCAAGAATAATCTGTTTTCCGCATTTGCCAAATAAAAAATGGAAACAATACTAATGATGTAGCCTGTAAACGCCATGATGCCCTCAATATTGGCGAAATGTCACCCATCATTTTGAAGATTGCACCAGCACTTGAAACTGCCAAAACTGCGATGCTGAGTATAATCCAAGCCTGAGCCGGGGTTGCCCGGGAATTATCCATGAAATCGCCTCATGAGTCTGCCGCTTTCTGACCGAAAATACCTGCACTTCGGAACAGGAGGTATAGGCCGCCGAAAATCAAGAAGTTAATCATCGTAAATCCAATCAAACGTACAATCCAATAGGCGCCACCCAGTAAATCAACGACGGCTGGCAACTCATCGACCACGGCGAGTACTGCGGCCTCCACGCCGAAGAATGCCTCCCCAGTTAGTGCCCCGGCTGCAATCATGAATGTTGTCAGTAGAATCAGGGCTCGCTTCTTCTCTGCAGCGGAATTACCCTCTTGCTCCCGAATCTTATCGACCGCTGGATCAAGTCTCTTGGCCTGCCACCAGTCACGGCCCGCTCCTCCAATCATCATCGGGAACGTGTACGGAGTTGGCAAGTACATACCTAGACCGAATGAGGTGCCCATGCCCGTGACCCATTCGATGAAAGCCCCGAGCAGGAATCCGATTAGTAGGGCAGAGATGTTTCCTTGTCCTTCAGCTAACATCACGGTGAACCCAGCGAATGCGTTGGCTTGGGGTGCCAGTAAATCGATGGTTCCATCTGCCAATAAATCTGACAAGAAAATGGCCATCCCTGCACCCAAAATAGCTCCAGGAACGACACCCATGATGTTACCCTTGGAAATGTGGTATGGGCGATTACCAATGTATAGACTGTTTTTGTAATCTGCAACAACCGTACCTGACATCGAAATTGCACTACCGAATACAGTCGTTCCGACCAGTGCAATCAGAATTGCCTCTTCCTTTGACAGGCCGAAGAAATCTCCGTAATTCAGGAACAAACCTAGGAGCATTAAGAGTACAATGAATGAGGTCCCTGAAACCGGCTCGATACCCGTTTCCCCCATGACACGTACTGCAATAGCCCCCAGCAAGAATGTCGTCAGGATGAGAACTGTTGCAAACACCATGGCTGCGGGAATAGGGAAACCACCAAGCCAGAAAATGACAATCATAGCGATGAACGAAAAACCCATGAAAAGCGGAATGTGGTGCAAGGGCCACTCATACCATCCCTTGCCTTCGATGTATTCCTGTCCTTTTTCACCACCGAATGCTTTGGCGATGTCTCCAAAAATCGATACGAATGTTGGTGCCATCTTCAGTAGACCAAGTAAACCTCCACCGAGGATTGCTCCAATCGCAATCGTGCGAATTAGTGTCTTGTAAGCAATCCACTGAACAGGGCCACCCATTTCTTGCAGAGGAGTGTATTGTGAATTTCCTGTAATCGGGTCGATTCCAGTGAATGTGGGCACGCTGAAGTATACCGCGAGAGGGATTAGGAAAAACCATGCCACGAAGGAACCCAAATTGACCAAGAAGGCCACTCGCATGCGCATGAACCAGCCAACCGCAAATAGTGTTGGACTTAATTCCACACCAAGGAAGGTGTATGAAAACGGATTGCCAGCGTCGAAGTAAGTTATGCCATTAGCCACGGCCTGACCATCTTGCAATTCACTTGGCTGATGTATCCAGCGTTCAGAATATACTGAGGCCAAGCCCCAAGAATCGCCGGATGCTGAAACGGCGATCTTGTCCGCAATTGTAAGGTGCTCCTTCCAAAACAATGGATAATCGATGATGAACATGAAACCCATCGTCAGAACTGTCCACAAACCCACGGTTTGCAGACTTTCCTTGGCCGCCTCAGCTGCCCCCGTATTGACATCTGCAGCAATATCCAGCATCTTCAGTGTAGCCTCAAACCCAGGCATTGGCAGTGGGTCTTCAACCAGCCAAACACGACGGAAGATGATGAAGTACATCACTCCCAAGAAACCAGCGAACATGCTGGCCACGATTCCAATGAATGCCAACTGAAAGACATCAACCCCTGAAAGCAGAGGGACTCCATTGACATGGTACTCTGATTTGAATTCAGAGGATAACAGGAAAATAGCAGGGAATGTGAAAATGAAGCCTGTGGAAGCGTGTGTTGCACCTGTGGTTGCACTGGTGGAAATGTTGACTTCCGAGGGCGACCATTTCAGGGCCATACCTAGGAGATAAGCGACATACCAAGCAGCAGATACGGCAAGTCCTATTTTCAATCCAATATAGGCTGTGACGCCACTGAATACGGAACCGATGAGGATCCCAATCATAATTTTGCCAAGGGACCAATGGCTAATCTCAAACGATTCCTCAAGATTTTTCTCCTCAAAATACTGCTCGAGCAAACCTGTGTTCAAGTTGTTGTACATGTCGTCGTCTAGCCATGTCAACGAGCCTGATTCTATCGCTGCCAAACCCTTGGCAGTAACAGGTTGACGATATGCAGACTTCCGGACACCTGACATGTTGCGAACCGCCTAGGACAAACTTGGGTATCGGGCAGGGGTCTTAGGTTTGTGGGAATAACAATGTTCAACCCGTAGGGTTGAGATTCTTCTTCAACGTGTAAGCCCCAACCTCATATCCTAGACTCTGATATAGCCCCAATCCTGCTTCGTTTAATGCGTAAACTGCGAGTCTTACTTCAGATGCACCTCGCATGTTGCATTCGTGTTCACAATGCTTGATCATCGCCGTTGCAACGCCTTTGCGCCGTGCGTGAGGTTCCACCCAAACATCAGCGATTTCCCATACTTGGACTGTGGAATCTAGAAGAAATCCATCGGGAGATATTGTGCAGATTCCAACGAGTTCCCCCTCGCAACGTGCAAGTATCAATCGCCCCTGTCTAATTCTGGATTCTAGGAACCGAGTGACTCTTTCAGAATTGTTCTGTGTCCTGAGTTCTGAATCAGGGCCTCTGTAGTCCAACCGTTGCTGGTCGTTGAGCAAACGCCACCAAGCGGCTTCAGCCGCGGAAAAATCCTCAAACCCTGCAACAGAAATAGTCACAGAATTTGTCGTCGTGACCAGACAATCACCACAATCAGTGATCTCGACTAATCTTGTACCGACCCATGGCTTCCATCCACAGAATCTCTCCACCTGCTTCAAGGTTCATTCCTTCCTCAACAGGCAGAATCATTGCCTCGTAGGTTTTGTTATCCATAGCGTGGACTTCATTGCCATCGATGTGCGTGATGATGGCTGAACCTTTCTCAATCATGGGGACATTAATGGAATCCGTGACCGGAGCGACATGGCTTCTCTTCTGTCCAGTGAAGATATCCTCGAGTTCGATACGAGCTTTCGCTCCACCGTGCTTTCCGGGCTTAGATTTACTCATTCCAAGAATTTTGTAAGCATTCTCTTCAAGGGCAACATATCGACCCACTTTGAGGGTCCGAACTTCAACACGGGTTGTACCAGGCATGACTATCAAACCGCTTCCATAGGTCTCGACTTATCAGCGTTCGGGCGACAGAGGTTAGGATTGCGTCATAAGTTGAATCCTGATTCAGTATGAGTAGAATCCCTGCCCAGATTTGCGACCCAACTTTCCTTCCTCTACCATTTGGACAAGAAGTGGTGCTGGTGCATACTTGTCGTCTGCGAGTCCAGCGTGTAGGACGTTCATGATATGGAGAACTGTATCATTCCCAATCAAATCGGAAAGAGCTAGAGGTCCTATGGGGTGATTCATTCCCAACTTCATGATGCCGTCAATCGCTTCAGGTTCCGCTACACCATCTTGCAGTGTTAGGATGGCTTCGTTAATCATTGGGCACAAAATTCGATTTGAAACAAATCCAGGTGAGTCATTACAACATAATGGTATTTTACCCATCTTTTCACTGGCTTCAATCACCGCCTCAGTGACATCTGAATCAGTTTCTGAACCATTGATAATTTCAACCAATTTCATGATTGGGACGGGATTCATGAAATGCATACCTATGACGCGGTTGGGTCGAGTCGTTGAGGCTGCGATTTCATTGATACTGATGCTGCTAGTATTGCTAGCCAAGATTGCACTTTCCTTGCAGATACTATCCAATTCTGCAAAGGTTGAGAATTTCAATTCGGGTATCTCGGGTATGGCTTCAACCACAAGATCGGCATCCGCAGCTGAGGTTCTTTCTGTTGAAACCGAAATTCTTGAGCGAGCAGAATCTGCATCTTCTTGACTCATTCTCTCCTTGGAAACCAATTTGTCCAAAGACCTCTCTATTGTAGATAGACCTTTGTCGACGAACTCCTGTTTGATATCGATCATCGTCACTTCATAACCAGCACACGCCGCTACTTGGGCAATGCCATTGCCCATTTGTCCAGCTCCCAATATGGCAATCTTTTCAATGCTCATAAGCCAGTCCAAACAGAGTCGATTGATTACCCCTTCGGGGGCACTAATTAGCCTGAAAATTCAGCCCAATCATCCATCTCAGGAGTACGATACCACCATTCGCCTTCGTCGTACCACCATTCGCATCCGTTTTCGTCAACCTTGTAATTTGGATCGTCTTCAAGGGAAATTTCCTCTTCAACTTCTGGTTCCGGCTCGGACAAACGTTGTTTGGCTTGTGAGGACTGTTCGCGTTTCCTAGTTTTCTTCTTTGGTTTTTTCAACAACAATGCCACAACGCCACCGATTGCAATAACAAAAATGACAACGGTGATGATGATGATGATGGTGATGGCACTGAGGCCTCCGCCCGAATCAGAAGTTTGAACTGGATTGGAGAAACCCGTATCCTCATCTTCACCTGCAGGGTGCATATCTTCTGGACAGCCAGGATTTTCCAAATTTTGCAATTCATTGGCATGCAATGGACAACGATCAGGAGTTCTTGCTCCTGGGACTAGTTGGCCCGGCCATGAACCATTGATTCGCATCTCATCGTCGGCCCAAATGCTGTTTGCGAAATTGTCGTAGTACCCATCACCATCCGTATCATTCCATTGAGTTTCAATGTTGGGTACGATGTCTTCCGAATCTGCCCAAGAATCACCATCCCCATCAACACAACCTCGTAGGTTACCTGTGGAGGTTCCTGCTTCGGATGGGCAATCATCTCCATTGGTTCCAGATGAATTGTCGCCGAATGTGTCACCATCCGAATCTACGGTTTGCGATGCGTCTTGCGGATAGGTGTCAATAGAGTCAATCACTCCATCGCCATCTGTATCGCGCTCACTCTCCGAGCAACCATTTGGATCGACATCAAAGACCTCCTCTTCTGGTGTGTTTGGACAGATGTCTACATCCTCCATCACACCATCAAAGTCACCATCTCGTTCAGAAGGGGCGCATCCTCGCTCATTCACCAGAAGAATTTCATCTTCTGGAGTTTCGCGACAGTTGTCAGGCCGAACACCAGATTGTGAATCCCCATACGTATCTCCATCTGAATCGATGTATTGAGAAGGTTCGTCTGGGAAATCGTCTAAATCGTCAGCCCATCCATCGCCATCTGAATCTAGACACCCTAGCAAGTCTCCTTGGTTAGAGGTGCCCGCTTGATCTGGGCAGTTATCGGCCAAGACACCCTCTGGATTATCGCCAAATCCATCCCCGTCGCGGTCCTTGTGTTGTGAAAACTCACTTGGGAATGCATCGCCAATTTCTGACAAACAAATGTCGTCAATCATACTGCTGCACGAATAATTGTCACCAATCCCATCCAAATCTGCATCAATCCACTGTATCGGATTCGCAGGGAACATGTCGTTGGCATCAGACCACCCATCCCCATCCGTATCTAAGCAACCAAATCTGTCCTGATTGGAATACCCTTCGACGTCAGGACAAGCATCCGCCTCAAACCCTTCTGGATTGTCACCAAATTCATCTCCATCCGAGTCACTCCATTGAGTCGATACATCAGGGAATGCATCAGCAGTATCTGCCCAACTATCTCCATCTGAATCTGGACAGCCGATGGTTGGTTGTGTACTCGTCCCAGATTGATTTGGACAGTCATCTTCGGTATTCACGAGCCCATCGCCATCATCGTCCAATTGGTTTTGTGCACATCCTGTTGAATCCACTGCCGTGCTGGGATCGGTCCCTGGGCACAAATCGTCGCCGTTCCAAATTCCATCAGAATCATCATCAGGCAGAATACTGCGTAAATCCAAACCAACTCTGTCACCTGATAATACCCTAGCATATGGGTCTAGGCGAGCAAATCCCTTTTCATCGAAATTATCCTGACCCGCTTCCGATAGCATCCATTCGACGAAGCCTCGAGCCTCGGAGATTGAATCTTCTCGCATCGTCAAATAGTAGTCGTCTTGGAAAGGCCAATCACCACTGGAGCTGTTTTCTACGGTGGGTTGGACTACGGATTCACCGTTTGAAATGGCATCAGCCACCCCATGCGTCCAATTATCGACAATAGGAATATTGTACACTAAATTTGAGGCGATGCCCGCACGCAACTCGACGATACCGATTGCTCCATCAAACCCATTCACACCACTGATGATTTCACTCCGTGTTTCTTCAACCAGACGATAGCGGTCGAAGTCCTGCTCATACCAATCATCTGGAAAACTACAATGGTCGCAGAACATGAACGCTTCAATCATCTGTGGTACCGAGCGGTTCTCCCAACGGTGATACATGTGAATAGGGTAAGTATCAGTGGGGTCGGGATTTGCACATGAACTGTCAAGGTCGTCCCATTCGACGACACCGTTACCATTGTCATTGGGAGCAATCGATGTCAAATCCATACCTGGGTGGAAATCGGTGTTGGATAGGTCCGAATTTGAGGCACTTGAAAGCATCCACCGAACCTGACCCATCGACAAGCCTCCAATGCTTGACAAGCATTGTTCTGCAATACCATTGGCCTTGACCATCAATGTTGCAGGCATTCTCGCAACGGGAACATCGACGAGAAGGTCGCCGTTTGAATCACATGTCCGCAGCCCAGTTGTCGAATAATTGCCCAGTTTTGTTGTGAGTGCCTCGGCAGATGTTGTTGCCCCTGCACCCATCAAAATCCCTTGGATTTGATTGGCTTGGTTACACTGTGTTTGGGTGATGGGTGTGATGGATGAATTGTAGTGATTGGGAAGATAATCATCCCCGACCTCACCATATTCTGCGAATAGTTCTTCCATTAATTGCCCGGTAACATCTCCGCCCATCCAAATGAAGGCATCAGCTGAATAGAATGTGTAAAATGCACCATAGTATCTGCCCCCAAAGTGGATTTTGGTTTCATCGGCAGACCATGCTACATCCCGAGCACCTCGTCGGCCCGAGGCCCCGTTCCCACTGCCACCAGGGAAATCCCCAATATCAAAGACATTTGACCAATCTGCAGTCGAATAGATGGAGGTTCCCGAACCACTGGTAGTCGCCAACACAAAGTGTGTGCCTGCTTTGTTGAAAGCGACTCCATATACATCCGAGCCCTGATTGACTTCTGCCATCATGGTGCCATTTTCAGCGTGATAAATGCGGAAACGATCGTCGTTACCACCGGTGATAATCCACCTCCCATCCGGGCTCCAATCAAGCCCCAAAACCACGTTTGAGTGGTTGTGGACATTGTAGAGTTGTGAACCATTTGAGGTCCAATGAACCGAAAGTTCCTCACCATGTGTCACGGCAATCAGACGGCCATCAGGGCTAGACACGATGTTGTAGACGTCATCTTCGCCGAATTCAATCACTCGAAGAACTGCCCAAGTAGATGTATCGTAGATGGTGACGTTGTTATCCTTGCCACCGACATACAACTCGGTACCATCAGGGCTGAACGACATTCCAAATGTGTCATCGTAATGGTTGCTGGATAGGTTGGCAACGGGGGAAACCATCAGGGCGTTCCAATTCATTTCGTAGACATGAACATTGGCCATATTGTCATTCAATGAGTATGCAGCAGCGGCTAACAAACTTCCATTTGGGGAAAAGTCGAGTGCTCTTGGATTCGAACCCATGGTGAACAATGATTGTACAATCTTGCCCGAACTTCTTGCGATGTAAACGTGGTCGCCATCGTCGGCACCCAATGCGACCATGCCGTTTGGGGCAACATCGATCGCTCGAACCATGGCATCATTATTGCCCCATCCTTGGGCAGTATACTCGCTCATTCCACCAGATTGCTCATCGGGAAAGTCTTGGGAAATGCTATCGTAATCTCTCGATGCTGAAGAGAAATCTGCAATAGTTCCATCAACGGAGTCGGGAGTCCCATCTAAGTCTGTATCGGGACATCCCAGTGAGCCAATTGTCGAGGTCCCCGCTGCAAATGGGCAGTCGTCGACTGAGTCATCAAAACCATCATTGTCTCCGTCAGCAGCATTCACGGATGGAACCCATATTGCCAAAGAAGAAACCATCAGTACGGCCAAAAATATCGACATGCGCCTACTCTTGGCCATGTACCCACATCGTCATTCAGTGTTTGATAGTGTCGATTCCGCGGGCGAGACGACTACGTCGTCTTCAAACATCGAATCTACGGCCAATAATTGGTCTTCATATTCGGTGGAAGATGGCCATGTCAAATCCTGTTGACCCTCATTTTCTTTTCTTTGAGACACCATCCTTTGAACAACTCCCAAAAATATGATGATTGCCCCCATGAATACTAGATTCTGAACCGAACCCAAAGTTTTCAATTGCTCTCCGCTAGTGGCCTCCGGTGCATCCAAATTGGTTGTCAATTGGAGTCGTTGTCGATTCCCCGCTGCATCGATCATTTCAATCGTCGAGGTCCATGCTCCAGGTTTGCCCTCCGCGGTGAATGATAGCACTTCTGAATCTTCATAATCTGCTCCGTTGCCGGATTGGCTGAATACCTCAACCTCACCGTTCAGAATCGTCAATGTCCAGTCAACCACATCGGAACTCAGAATCGAAAGTTCGAGTGTTGCCGTACAATCAGCAATGTCTGCCTCCCCCCACACAGGTGCAGTCGGTTGTCGCTCACAAACAGTTTCCTTCCAAATTTGATTTGCGCTAGGGGCAGTCTTGTCAGTGATGACTGTGCGAATATCGAGCGCTATGTTTCCAGCAAGGTCTCTCTGTGATGTAACCATTTGCCAATCTCCTTCAATCACTGGCAGATTCGCTTCGATTGAAAACGCACCATTGTCTGAACAGACACCCTCAGTAATCAGTCCCGAAACATTGACAAATACTGGCAAGCCGAATTCACACTTACCTTCTACCGTTGCTATAGAGCGATATGTTGAATGTCCATTTTCCGGATTCTCAACAATTAATGCAGGTGGCTCCAAATCGAGATTAACAACCAATTCGTAGACGAATACTTTCTCTAAAGCTTGCAGATGGAATACAAGGTTATTCACTCCACTCACAAGCTCGATTGGGACTGAAACATTACCATTTTCAATCGCGTAATATGTCCCATTCAATCCTTCTTGCCACCACTCAAACAGTTGGTCTGGGCCGAGTGAAAGTTCTGCCCAAACTGTGGTTGTATTCACATGGGTGTTATTCCATGGTGCATAGAGCATTGGCCAGTACGTTTCTTCGGGCAGATGGATTTCGACACAACTCTCATTGTAATTCGGTCCCGAGGTCCCTGACGGCCATGAGCCAGCCAAATCTATGGCGGAAATGCAGATTGTGTGATTCCCGGTTCGGTTCAAGTCGAACAACAGACTTTGGCTACCATTGAACCAATTCGACCCGTTTTGACCTTGGTTGCCCCCAGCCCAAATGACCTCACCATCAATCTTGACCCTTTGGTAACTTGTTTCACTGACACCCCATTCAACAGAGAGATGGTGATCAAATAGTGTTTGATTCTGCAGTGGTGTGTAAATTTCGATTTCTGGCTCTGTTCTATCGATTTGTATACTCGTTCGATGTGTGCCAGTATTACTTGCCCAATCGGTCACCCTCAGTTCTATCTCGTAGATATTGTCGGGCCATTCAGTGAAATTGAACAAAAATCTGTTCTCCTCCATCACCGGTCGGTTTGAGCCAGGCATTTCTTCCCATGGAGGTGCAGCATCCACCTGACATTGATTTTCCATCATCTCGCCAGAAGGTGCGAAGGCACTCAAACAAATTTCATAGCCGTCAAAAATACGGGTGATGATGAATTCTCCCAAATTCATGCTATGCGGATAGGGTTCAGCAGGAACGTGCACATCACCCCATTCTGGGAGGCGAATTGAGTCAAAGGAAAGTTGGGGCAACCCTGGACCTTCATTTGATGGAGCCCAAGGATCATACACCATACTCAAATTGGCATGGTTCCAATTTCCTGCCGGGTCTATTGCTGTCAAATTGAACTCATTCATACCATGCCAAGTCCAAGTAGATGTATCCCACAAATTGTTGGTTTCCCCTTGTTGTCCAAATGCAGATTGGCCCCAAATGGTGGGATTTAGCAGCAGTTCTAGATTTGCTCGCCCATTGGCATCCACGGAAATTTCAGTGCCATTCAACCAAAGGGTAGCTTCTGGGTCTGTAATCACCCAAGTATCGAGTAGACTCGATTGATTTGTGAAAGCCCTCCAGTTGTGAATGGCAATAGGTGGTGCGATGTCATCGTGTTCGATGATTAGTTGCGCATTGTCAAGTCGATTCGTAATATCCATCACTTCCGACGAATAATCGTGCCATTGGTTGTCGCTGGGTAAACTCCAATTCAGCCAAGCAGAACGAAGTGTTACATCTTCCCACAAAGGAGATGTGGTGGGATAAAAACTCGCAGTCTCGGGTACTGATGCTGAATCACGATCAAGCCACCACCAATTGGAGCTATTGGACCAATATTGGTTGTTCGGTAGGATGTTGATTCGATCGATTTTCACGCCGGACTCTTTTATCCAGATGTCGAAAGTTTGGCGACCGATAGCGGTGACATTGACGTAGTGTTCGACCCAATTCCAACCCCCATAATGGGCTGATACTTCCGGATGATAATTGGACGTAGAGTTCGCGGATATATCTCCTGATAATTGTCCATTTAGTCCGAGATAGATGCCGTTTGCTTGCGCATCGTGATGCTTCATTCGAACTTTAACTGAGTGCGTTCCAATCGCATCAAATTCAACCTCCCAAGATATCCTAGACCCAGTGGTCAAATTTCCTGAATCAAAGCCATCCGCAACTGATGTCATATATCCTGTACCTGAATAATTACTCTCTACACTGGAAAGTTCCCACATTGGGCCATCTCCCTCTATGTTGTGCATCGCTGATTCTGCCTCAATTGATAACGCTCCATTTGATGCGGCAATTCCTTGCCATGCCCCATTTTCTGTAGAATAATGATCTCCTCCACTGAAAATACGATTGGAGTTCCAGTGATTCCACAATTCGAGGGAGTTGTTGCTATGTTGGCCATCAACTGTGATTGTTTCCAGTGTTGCCAAATCCGGTAAAGTACCAGGGATTTGAGCATCGAAATCAAACGAAAGACCACTGATGTTGAAACCTGTTCCCTGATCAAAAGCGTGCATGGAAATCGGGATTGATTCGTTTGTTCGAGTGCCGTTGGATAACGAGAAATATGTTTCAGGGGCAGGGTCGACTAAGACAAATGTGTAAGGCAATCGTATCACGCCGCCACTGTCCAATGTCAGGTCAACAAAACCTCCCCAACTCCCAGCACTCACAGGACGGTTCCAAGACAAATTTAGTTCAATCACACTTTGCGGTATTGAGCCCGCTAGTGCACTAGATCCGTTGGGATATTGGGCCTGAATCTGGGTTGAATTTAGAGTGCTGAAGCCTTGTACTGAAAGATCGCTCCCGCCTATTTCAGACCATTTCAACCAGAATGTTGTATTCGATGCGCGCAAATCATAGCCATGAACAACTGCCCAATAGGTTCCTGCTTGACCGCCTGTGTAGGCAATTGATTCGTCACAATTGAAATTACCCGAACTACCGACTTGCTCATTACCCCAATCCAAAACACCATTCCCATTGGAATCCCTGTACAAATACAGGTCCAAGTCTATACCCGACTGGTGGCAACCGATATCCAACTCGATTAGTTCATTTGTGGCGGCTGTAAATTCTCGAATGTATGATGAAGATGTGACATCAGCAGGATCGTCCTGATAGACGGTTTCACTTGACAAGTACTGTGGTATGGTAAATCCACTACCAGAAATGCTTGCGATGTCCAAATCCATTGTGGAGCCGATTCTATGTGCTGAAATACCTGAATTTTGTGACCAATCAGATAGCGTTGTAGTAAATCCTGAACCGAGTGGTGTGATGTATCCAACGCTGATGTTTAGGGGGTTGTCGTTGGTGTTAACTCCATGCATGGCTGAATGGAGCATCATCTGTTTGGTGCCCGAAGTGTCGTCTGCGATGATAATCTCTCTACTTCCACCACCATTTGTGTAATGTGCATATTTCCCACCACCTTGATGCTGACCAACAGAACCTGTTTCCATCACCACAGTTCGAGGCCCATACGCCTGTGGATCATCGACGTAGAATGGATGGTCTGCTTCACTCATCCAATGAATGTCAACATCAGTGTATGGATTGTCGGGCCAGTCAACATCAATCATGATTGAACCGTTGCCGGAAAGGGTTGTAGGCCAATCTAGAGTCAAAAACTTCCAGTCTCCCGACTCTGCTCGCCAACCCCATCTTTGTGCTCCTTGTAACCAAGTTTCCTCGTACAGGGTTTGGTTACTGACGTTCCCATCAACAGGAGCAGGCGTGATGGAGAAAGGTCCACTGAAGGCGACATTTGTGATTACTGGCCAAGTCCATTCTCGAGTTGTATTGTTGGTTTCGGCCTCAATTTGCAAGCCATGTTGTTTGAGTCCACCACGTGCAGTATGGGGGACATCGATTGTGACGTTGACGACCGATGTTGATTGAGGGGCTATCGTCAGGTTTGAGGGAGCCGAAATCCAGGAATCATTCGCTGGGCCGAACGCAGTCCAGTCGAACTCGATTTGAAGTGGGTCCTTGTTGGGGTCGCGAACAAATTGTCGCCAAAGGGCAACAATCAATCCGTCGCCTTCCCAGTCATGAGGATTGCCGACACGAGCTTCAACTTGTCCCGATTCGTAAACGTGCTCTGTAATCATGGCCAACTCATTTGACTCGGTCCATTCTCCATCATCGACATAACTATCATTATCTGAATCAGTGGTCCAATTTCCATCACCATCGCTATCTGTCCAGCGATAAATTCGTAGATGTAAGCGATTTTCTGACTGAAGGTTTTGATTACCGTCAAAGCCCTCCCCTTCCATGACTGCACGAGCCCGTACAAGGGTGGCCTCTGGAGGCAAGGAGAGATTTGCATCTCCGTGAATGTGCAAGGGGAATGCCCAATCGGGGCGACTTTGATGCCCATCCCACGTCGAATTGTTTCCCTGATCTGTGCTATTCCAAATCATGTGATGGCCCGCAACAGGTACCAATTCTGAAGGTGTCAATGATACGTTCATGGGTTCAGGGCCAGTGTTTGATAGAGTCAGCTGCATCGTTTGGTTCTGACCAGGTAAAATGAAATTCAGATTACCATCTCGATGTGCACCTTCATTCTCACCGGTCATCCAAGATGCTGGACTGACAAGGAGGGATCCCTCCTCACCATCGATGGCCTGAACGGCTCGACTGGCATTCATCCATCCACCACCCTGAACCAGTGGATCATACCCTCGGTCATCCGCGGTGGACATAACGAGGTCTCGGAAGGTTTGCGAGTCAGGCCATGTCCCAGTCGCATTGAACCATGCCTCATACATCACTGCAGCAAGTCCAGCTGCGATTGGAGTCGCAAGAGATGTCCCACCCCATGTCGTGTATGCATTGTTCGCGTTGGTGACTTCGTTCAGGGTACGATCACCGGTTGCTGACCAACCCACCGCAACAATGTCTGGGTCCAATCTGCTCACTGAATTCGGGCCCCTATTCGACCAAGAGGCTGATTCTCCCCATGTGCTGCCCTTGGAGGAAAATGCCCCTACTGAAATTACACCATGTGCCCCCCCAGGTGAGGCAGTCGTACCGTATCCGTGTCCACCATTACCTACTGCAACAAAGTAGGTCGTTTGAGGCGAGTGTACTCTGGTTAACCAATCAAGATAAAGTGACCAATAATCAGCCCCATCGTCATGTGCAGCGGAATTGCCAAAGGAAAAGGAGCCGATGTGACCTTGGTCGTGCGAAGTGGTAGCATTGCCATCATATCCTTCTGAAATGAATCGGAATGAGTCCAACCAAGAACCGCCAGCATAGAGATTTGAGACCGCAATGAGTTCTGCGCCGGGGGCCATCCCAAGAACTGCTCCATTGCTTACCACGCCTTGGGCTGATACTGCCGATGCGCACAGTGTACCATGGTTCCCTCCTGCTTCAGAGGCGTCGTTTAGCATCAACAAAATCAACTCCCCAGCGCCAGCAACTCGGTTTTGATATCCGTTTCTCGCGGCGTAAATATCTCCGTATGGCACACCATTCACGCCATCTGAAATCCACCATAGAAGTCCTGCGCTTTGATCCCAAAGGCCGTCATCATTGGTATCGCGACCGTATGTTGGATTGGTTTTGTTGACAGGTGTTTCATCGCCAAACTCACCATCTCGATCAATATCGATGAGGATGGTGTCGTAGACACCTGAAATTTGTGTATCGATGACGAGTATATGCACAGTCCCTCCCGCGCGTTGGATAAGCTTAGAATCGGAATGCTCCCCATAGTGGTATATTCCAGAAACCGAGTAGGGGATGTTGGATATATCCCACCCTTGGTTATCGAGCAGAGAGTTATTGTCAGCATCAGAATCTGAATTTGTGGTGTCGACCCACCATGAATTCCCTGCACTCGGATAAGCCAATCCGTCACGTTGCCAACGCACCAATGAAATCGGATCGTGCATAATCCCCCATCCATCGTAGGGGGAATTCGGGTCGTCGAGAATGGCTTGAGTCCCATTGAGATCTGGGTGTGCGAAATCAATACCTGAATCTGCAACGGCAACACGAACGCCGCTACCATTGTAACCTCGCTCCCAAGCGTCTACTGCACCATGGATTTCTCCGCTTTTTACAGAAGTTGGCTCACCAGGTAACGCCCCTACTGGTTCGGGGCCTGTGCTATCGTCATACACTGCGAATACACCTTCCACACCTGCTAATTTCGCCACCAAATATCCTGGCATTTTGACACGACGATGCTCTAAGATACCACTCGAAACAAAGACTTCTTGAAGATTCCCGGGGGCCTGCTCGGGCAAAATATCATGCGATATTTGCCAATCATGTAGCGCTCTCAAGTCGCGCGTCAAAATCATCGGCTCTGCCTTGTCCATGGACGTCCAATACTCTAGACTGGGTGAAAACACAGTGCTCACTGGGAAAGTTGGTTGCGAGGTTTCACTTTGCTCCGAATGCGTGGAAAAATCAGATTCTCCAAATTGGTGGAAAAACGGCGCGTATGTGCTCAAAACGAATAAAATAACCAATCCTATCGAAAGGATGACGCGGCGCATAGCGCCGCGACGGAGGCCATCGATGCTTGACTTTTCTCGTCGTTGCATCGGCGGACCGTTCAATAATCAAAGCCGCACCCGAGGGGTAGGAGTCCCGTTGTGTAGCGGTCCATCATCTCTGGTTTTGGTCCAGGGGACGGAGGTTCGAATCCTCCCGGGACTACCACTCTTCAATCGCCTTCTTGAACTCGCTCAAATCAAGGCCCTGCCCCTCATAAATTTCTGCTTGTAAGGCCATATCCAACTTGTCTAGATAACGAACAAATTGTGACTCAGCAGAACTTTGCTCCTCATATTCATGGAAAATTTCCTCAGCATCTATTCCCATTGAGGCGAACGCTTCGCGTTCCAAACGCCTTTTTTCATCGACTGTGATTTCATCATGTGGTGTAATATCGCCTACGATGACTTCGGCGACATCGTGTAGTATGCACAACTCAAGCACGCGTTGCAAGTTCAAATCTTCAGGACACAATTGTGTTGCTAAAAGGGCCATACCCCACGAATGTGCTGCAACTGATTCAGGTTGCTTTACACCAGCGCGAACCCATCCTGCTCGAAGAACCGATTTCAATCCGAGCGCCTGAATCAGCGCATCCTTAGAATCCATGACTACTCCTCGATAGGATCGGGATTCTTGGCCAAGTCACGGGTAATATTCTTCTGATGACTTTCTAGGGTGCCTCCGCCAATCTCTAGCAATTTGGCATCACGCCACAATCGCTCAACGACATATTCCCCAACGTATCCGTATCCTCCCATGACTTGGATTGCACGATCTGCGATATTCTTCGCTGCAGTTGTGGCGAAAAGCTTGACGCCATCCGAATCGAGGCGTTGACCTCCTGAATCCAAATCCATCACTCTACACGTTTCGTAAACATAGGCTCGCATTGCACGGTATTCAGCCCATGATTCACCAATATGTCGTTGCATTTGACCGAATTCTCGAATGGGCTTTCCGAAGGCTTCTCTTTCGCCCGCATAACGTGACATGTCCGCAAGGCAACGTCTTGCAATTCCGATGCCTTGTGCTGCCAATGCAACTCTCTCAATCTCAAGATTGCGCATCATGTGATGCATCGAACTTCCCGGTTCACCGACCAAATTTTCAGGAGGTACTATGCAATCCTCAAACACCAATTCTGCTGTATTTGAAGCACGCATGCCCAACTTGTCGAAAATTTTCTGCCCTGATTTGTAACCTGGCATCCCTTTCTCAATGATGAATGTCGAAATTTCGGGCCTGCCCTTTTCAGTGGTCCCGGTTCGCGCATATAGCCAAACGATATCTGCTGGAGTGCCATCCTCATCGATTACACCATTGGTGATCCACATCTTTCGACCATTGATGCACCAATTTCCATCGTCTTGTCGTACCGCGTTGGTGGCCATACCCAATACATCGGTTCCATAATCCGGTTCAGACATCGCCATGCATCCCACCAACTCCCCGGAGCAAAGCCCAGGAAGATAGCGTTGCTTTTGCTCATCCGAACCGTTGAATGCAAGATTGTTTACAGTCAATTGGGAATGAGCAAGATATGCCAAACAGAACCCCGGGTCAGAATAGGATAATTCCTCATTGACAATCGCTACGGCTGTGGCATCCATATTGGCTCCACCATATTCTTCTCCAACTGTGATGCCAAGAAGACCGTAATCTCCGAGTTTGCGGAACAAATCAAGGTTGAATTTTTCATCGCGATCATACTCTAGCGCTTGTGGTTCAACCTCTTCTTTGACAAAGTCCCGAACCATCTCACGAATCATTGCATGTTCCTCGGTTGGATTTGCTATGTCGAAGCTCCGCCAGTCGTCCATGGTTACTCGACACGAGGCATGCACATGAAAATTACCACAACATGGTGAGAGATGCTCGTACCGGAATTCGAATCCGGGTCGATGGATTGAGAGTCCACCATGATGGGCCGCTACACCATACGAGCGTATATCGGGCGACCGATTGCCCGTATATCAACAGAACGCTGCGACAATGCTCATTGCTGTTCAGTTTCAGAAAAATATGAATCTGAAAAACAGTGTACTGCGGCTCTTTTACACTTTTAGATTCATTTGCACCGACCTGCTTTTCTTGATAGGCAGTCCCACCTTGGAGACGAACATGCAACCCAAAAAAGTGCAGCAGAAAAATGTGGTCACATTTGCTTCTTTGATGGCAACTAGAAGACCACGTAGCCCAAAAGATGGAGCATTGGTACATGCCAGCGGACTGGAATCTACCGGAACATGGCGACCATTGGTCAGAACCAGTGCTTGGAAACACGTACACAGACGCAGTCTTGAGGTGAAGGCATGAGTCGAACCAAGAGACTGCGTGCAGAGGTGCATAAATTTCTGAGCGAAAGAGGCAGGGCTAACACTGTCGAAGTGTTTGATCACCTCAACGAGCGTTTCAGTTGGGGCGCCACCATGAATCAAGTGGGAAATATACTGGCAAAAGATTCGAGATTCGAAAAAGTCGGCAGCGTTCGAGATTTCTTCAGAGGGGCACGATATAGCGTCTGCATATGGACTCTCTCGGGACGAGGATTAGGGGACGTAGGGCCGAACAAAGCCACTGCGTAGACTCAAATATCGCCTGCGCAGGCCCCCTGCAATGGTCCATCCTGTGTGGCACCTTGTTCGTGGAGGCAATGTGCTAGTCGGTGCATCAACTGTTATCGTTGGTGCATTGATGGTTAAGACTGATTTCTCGCAAATTGACGTTGTTTTGGTGTTGCTACACGCACTTTGTGTAGCTACATTCATGGGGGCTTGGAATGCGTTCAATGACGTGCTGGATCATGAGGTTGATGCGCTAAACCATCCCGAAAGACCAATCCCCAGTGGGGACCTCACATTAATTCAAGCGAAGGCAATTGGTAGGGCCGCTTTTTTGCTATCAATAATTTCCCTGCTTGGTGCTATGACAGTAGCGGCTCTATTCTCTGAAAACCTGAGTGGATGGTTGCCAAGTATTGGGATTTGGTTTGTGGCGTTTTTGCTCATGTTCCACTACGAAATGGTCGTGCCCGCTTCATTCATGCTGAAACACAAAGGGTTGGTTGGAAATCTAGCAATCTCTTTGCTTGTTGGAATCGTAATCGTATTTGGTGCCGCAGCAGTCAATGGGATCTCGAGTCCACTCGTTTGGATTGTCGCCACGGTAGCAATGTTGGTGAATGCAGCCAGAGAAATTGTCAAAGATATAGAGGATGAGGAAGGGGACCTTGACCGAGAAACACTGCCAAAGAAGATTGGTGCAGATGGTTCTAGAGCAATTGCCCAACTTCTCATTATTTGCTCTTTCATACCTATTGTCGCCCCATATGCCAGGGAGATGTTGCCAATGCAACTGCTATTGCTGCAATCTCCAGCGATGTTGGTGCTTATTTCGGTAAAGCCTAAACTCTATAGAGGAGAGGATTACGCTGCACAAAGAAGTTTAAGATTTGCAATGATGTTGGGGCTTGCTGGCTTCTTAGCGAGCGTGTTATATCCTTACTAATACAACTCTCTGTAGGCTTCGTAAGCTGCTGGATTGCACAGAAAAGTGAGAATGGCCATTTGTGCCCACATTCTATTCTCGGCCTGATCGAACACGATGCTATTTTCACTATCAATGACTGCGTCAGTAACCTCTTCTCCCCGATGGGCAGGTAGGCAATGCATGAACCCGTAATCGCTCTTTGCATGTACCACCAAATCTTCATTCACTTGGAAACCATCGAATGCTGACATTTTCTCTGAAAGATGCTCTTCGCCCATACTAATGAAAACATCAGTATAGATGATTGATGCATTGTCACAAGCCTCTCTAGGACTATTTGTTTCAACCAATTCTGCCCCTGTTCCCTTTGCGATTTCGCGCGCTCTATCTACAACGTCAGTGTCAGGTTCGTATCCCTTAGGTACAGCCCACACACAATCGACACCCAGCATTGCGCAAGCTAGCATCAAATCATGCAGAACATTGTTCCCATCTCCGACCCACGCTACCCGCTCTCCCTCAAGTGAGGGGTTACGCTCCATGATGGTCATCAAATCAGCAGCTGCTTGGCATGGGTGGTGCTTGTCTGAAAGCGCATTAATCACAGGAACTGTCGCACTTTCCGAAAGTGTAGTCACCATGTCATGTCCAAAGCATCTGTAGGTAATTCCGTCCAAGAATCGAGAAAGAACTGCACCTGTATCGGCAATAGATTCTGACTTACCCATCTGGATATCACCTTTCAATAATGTAAGTGGTTGCCCACCTAACTTGTGAATTCCAACCTCAAATGAAACTCGTGTCCGTGTACTCGGCTTCTCGTAGATGCAGCCGATGCTTAACTCGTCAAGCGGTTTGAAATCATAATCAGTATCTGGATCTTGTTTGAACTGTATGGCCCACTGTAGAATGTCTCGAAAATCATCGCCTAAATCGTCAATAGCAAGTAGATGTTGAACTTCTGTCAATTTCCCACCTCAGTTTCGCTCATCTCCAATATCTCCAGCGAACCCGTCTCTGGTATCTGCCATGCCTCCAAAGATGTTCTGCGCAAACGATAGTATGTCGGCCAAGCCCTCTTCCTGCTCGCTAGACAGGGGAATCAACCCTGGTTGTATCTGCGCGTTTTGCATCATACGGAGTTGCCCTATAGCAAACTCAGTTCGTTGCCCGCCCGCTTCTTCGAATAGTGCGGCTTCCAACGAATCTAGGTCTTCTCCCCAACCGAGCACGCGTTCCAAATCTTCGGGTGAAAGTAAATCGGATTTGGAAAGGAAATTTGCTGTTGGAAGACCCAATCTGAAATGCACGATATTAGAAAGCAACATTTGTGACACAAATCCGGATGCTGATTGTGAAAGCATGGGATCAAAGAGGAATATCAGTGCAGCCTGTCCTTGTCCAAGTACTTCGACCATATGCGAACTTGCTTCCCTAAAGGCAAACAGTTCTACTTGTCCTGGCGTATCAATTACCAGCAAATCTCCCGCGAGTCCAGCCAATTCTTCCTGGATGTCATATGATTGAGCTGCCACTAAGTCTGCAGCTAAAATTTGGGCACCATTGGGACCTAAATCATATTCCTCCATTACCTCATGCAGCGATATCAAATCTCGAACGTCAAATTCGGGATCATAGTGTACACGTTCTGCCCCCGGGTCCAAGTTTATGGTCAAACACTCGACTTCTAAAAATCGGGTCCACCTCTGAAACGCAGTAACAAGGGTGCTCTTTCCTGCCCCAGCAGTACCTACGACGAACAAAACTGGCGGCGTGCTACTATCGCTGACACTCATATTGTTGTGCGTTCTGCTGCGGTTCATCAAACCTCCGACACCCAACCGGTCCTATGGACCGAGCAATTTGCCTCGCAACAATGGTTATACCGCTTCCAACATTGTCGAGAAACTATCCCACACTATATGGAGGAATTCAAATGAGTGAAGAAAACGATGATGGAACAATACCACCCCCGCCGCCTGGACTACCGCCTGCACCACCAACGCCTCCTGGTTTGGAGCCACCAACACCTCCTATGCCTCCTGGTTTAGAACCGCCTACACCTCCTATGCCACCAGGTATGGAACCACCTGCGCCTCCTATGCCTCCCGGTATGGATGTTCCAGATGCTCCGCCGGCCCCACCCGAAGCACCTCCCGCTCCACCTGAAATGGAAGAGGATGCTTCCGACGAAAATGATGACCTTGGAGATCCACTTGATTTGCTTAGCGAGATGACTGATGATGGTGAGGAAGAAAACATGCCTGATGCTCCACCGGAAGCACCACCTGCCCCACCTGAGATGGACTTGGCGCCCCCAGAAGCACCCCCTGCACC
>DAVT01000161.1:0-6615 GCA_002505685.1 Euryarchaeota archaeon UBA501
GATGCCACCACAAGCATCTCCTTGTCCAATGTCACATTGCTCATAATCGGGATTGGCGACCAAGATGTACCATTCTCCATCGATCATCTGTGTGTACAGATTGTGTGGTCCACTGGGGTGGTCGACATCGTACCATGAGTCTACGTAGTATGGGTCGGTTTTGTCTGTGACATCAAGAAGTGTAACACTCACCTGAACAGGGTCACCCCACTCACCAACATCCGGGTCCGCATACCCTGAATCAATCAGTTGGTTTTGCAGAATCAAGAATTCATTGCCATTGTGTTCCAAGTACTTGACATCCAAAACTTGTGTGTTCGGGTCTACGTAATGCCCCACAACGGTCGTATTGTAGGGGTCGGTCACATCGGTAATGTGGACGTCATTCCAACCCGCTTGGTAAGCATAGACTCGCCCATCAGGTGCAGTCATCACTTGCACTTCTGCATTCCCTGGACTGGTCAATTCATTGAAATCAGCGAACTCGATGTTTGAACTGCTCATGTTGTGTTGGGCTGGATCTCGATGGTCGTGATCTTCGCCTTGAATGAGCGGGTCCTCGGCCATGGTTTGCGATGAACCGATTTCATCATCAACGCTGAAATCGCCCATGGCGAAGACCAACATGGTCGCACTTGCGAGCAACATCATTGCTGCGAGTGCTAGACCCTTGACGCTATCCATGCCTGTCCGACCCTACGGGTCGATTTGTATTTATCCACCCATGGATACCGCCGTCCATGCGCAGTGCACTACTCGGGCTTCTGCTGATTCTCCCGATTTTATCCGGAGTTGCAGTAGCCCATGAGCCGGATACATTCACAGTGATTGTCCGTGAAGATCGGCATGACCCCGCTGAGGTCAATCTGATTGTCAATGACACAGTACAGTATTACAACGTCGATAGTCGTGAGAATGTCACTCACATCATTGGTTTGGATTTGAACGGAGACAACGATTTCGATGATGAAGGTGAATTCTCATCCGGAGTTTTACATAGCGAATGTGATTGGGATAATGATACGGATTGCCGGGTGGCTTGGATTTTCGTCATTAATGATACGGCCTTGGTTGGCAATTACATTCTTTCAGACCTTCGCTCTGACGGCACAGAAATCGAAGTTAGGTTGAATATTGGCGAAGACATCCATCCAACCTCACTACCTGAGATTGGCGAGTGTTTCGGAGATTGTGAGGAAGAGGAAGAAGAAACTCAAATGAAACGTTCAAGCCAAACAGATTTGCAAAAAGCGATGATGCTAGCTGGGATGACAATGTTTGGTGGCGCGAGCGTATTGCTACTCGCCATGATCATGCAACGTTCATGAATCCGTTTCGGGACCCAATTCCTCATCCATGAGATATTGTAAATCCTTGATGAAAAGCGTCGGTTCCCAATCCATGTCATTCCATCTTACACGTTGCTGATGAGCTTTGTCAATAATGATGGTCGCAGTGGAATGGTCAACCAAGTAATCAGGGTGGTGCCGCCCTGAGGTTTGATTTTCTTCTGTTGAATTTTCTTCGGTTGCAGATGTATTGAGGTAAGTTTGCAAACCGACGTGGAATGATTCCCAAACCGGTTGCATCGCCTCAATTTCGCCGGTCAAGTGAGGCCAATCAATGGCTTGCCTAGTTGCATAATCTGCCAATACGCTGCTGGTATCCCACCATGGGTCGACTGTAATCGCAATGATACTGAAATTTGTGCCATAATCATCCGGAAGTTGTTCTGCCACCCACCTCAAATTAGCACTGACAATCGGACAAACATCTGGACACCTTGAATAAACAAAAGAGACGACAACAACTTGCCCTTCGAAGTCAGAGAGGTTTGTGTAATTACCGTCAAAATTCATCAGGCTGAAATCTTGAATTTCATATTCTGGGTCGTCGAGTGGTAAATCTTGCCCATAGAATATGTCTAGCTCTTTCTCAAGTGGCCCAGTGCAACCCGGTAGAATCAGACAAAGAACCATTGTCAAGGCCATAGCATATCGCATCTAATCCCTCACAATTCATTGGGTACAGGTGTTTGGTCCATGTGCAAGAAGGCGAAAACGGCCCACCATGTGACAATATCCCATGAATGTGCCAAGTTCGCGACCCCAGTTGCGTTATCGGTAACCATGTATTCCTCAAGCGTCTCTAATTTGTCACAGGTCTTGTGATAGCAAGGAAAACCGTCGACAACTCCATTCCAACCCAAGGTCGCAACCCCAATGTCTTGGAACGAATCATGATCGCTTCGGGCGGTTGGAGATTCGTAAATGGCCACGGTGTCTTGATACTCGATTTGCCAAAGAGGACCTTCCCCACCAGCTGCCCATTCAGCAGCCCCGCGCTCCATTTGGTAAGCCAAATCAAGTGCATCGGCCCCAATCCACTCTGCTAGATGAAACATCCCGGGTTGATCTACGACATCCCCTGTTCCATCAGGGCCCAAATAGACCGAAAGCGCATAGTCACCAGGATAATTCACGCCAGCCATATCAAGGTTCAGATAATTGCTAACAGTCACCCCTGAAGGAATGTCTCCCGCGAACGCACGTGAGCCCCACAACCCTTCTTCTTCGCTCGACCACAAGCAGAATACCATGGTTCTGCGAGCATCAAAATCGGCCAATGCGCCCGCTGTGGTCAAGACCATGGCGGAGCCTGCTGAATTGTCATAGGCACCAGTTCTAGTTCCATAGCCAGTCTGTTCAAGGCCAGGTAATAGCGAGGTCGGCGTTGCATATGGGGCGATGTCGAAATGGCCCCCAAAAACCAACCATTCATTTGGGAATGTAGTCCCATCTTTGTAGCCACAGACATTCGCAGCCCAAACGGTTCCTGTCCAATAACGATGCACTTCTGCACGTAGCCCGAAGCCGGTGAATACACCTTCGAAATAGTCGATGGCTTCTTCGTAGGATGGATTTTGGTTCCCTACCCAGCGATCTAAGTATCCAACCGCTCCGTCAGTGCCACATGTGATTACATCTGGGCAAGGCGTTTCATCGGTCATGAATTCAACCCACTCGTAGACTGAACGCCCGTCTACCCAGCCATCCGATGCATCCACACCATCATCCATTGTCAAGTCCGATCGTTGCGGTCTCTCCGTGTCGAAATCCTTGATGGCGACTTCCCCTCCATCTGAATCATGTGCCGTCAGCCAAACCCAAGATCCATTATCGCCATTTTCTGTAATTATCACTGCACCACCATTCGATGGGTCTGACATCCAATCCTGCCACGACTCATTGGCAGCGCGTACGGGCCATTCGTTCCGCCCATAATCTCCAATCAATACCATGGCGTTGGGATTACGTGGTGGCAGTAACCAACTGACGGTTTCACTTGAGCCCGATTTGATGTCCAAGACGGTGCCATTTTGCGCGCGATAACTACCAGGGTCGACCACGAAATAAGGGATGTAAACGCTCAGGTCTTGCTTGGCAACCAACGTGACTTCGCCCCAGTCACCCGCCACCAGCATTCCATTGATTTGCAAATCGTCTGCGGTCGGCGTGCCCCCGTCATCGACTCCAAAGCAACCAGATAGAGGTGTGCAAAGTAGAAGAAAAACCAACATGGATACAGTTGGCACTCTGGAGCGCATAAACATCCGACCACGAAGGTGTATCTGAATCAATCGGCTGATGGGGTTGAGTCTAATGTGGGGATAAACGTCAACATCATCGCTTGAGCGGCAAACGTCAATGTCCACTCAAAAATAGCCGACTCAACCAACATACTCAGCGCAGTCAGAATGGTCATGGATTGAAAGGAGATGATTGCGATGGCAAAAATCGCCCACCGAACTTTGTGAATTTCCCACCCCTTCCATTCGATTTCTGAATCGATTTCTCCTCTCGCATACGTTAGAGATGCAATCCATACCTGTGCGCCCCAAAAAATGTTCATCGCCCAAAAGATGTGTAACATGATGTCAGTGTTGAACGGGTAGGCTACAATTTGAATCATCGAAAAACCAATGATGATTCCAGTCACCAGCGCGACAACATTCGAAAACTCCCGTTTTCTTCCGTTAGGTTTGGTACGATGAAACAACTCAAAAGACAAAAAAATCATGATGAGTCCACCACTGAACAATCCAAAATTGAATACCAATTTCTCAGGCATGAATGCACCTGCTGAAGAAATGAATGGTGGGAATCCATTTTCGAAAACAATCTCGCCCCCTTCAAAATCCTCGGGAACCTGATCACTCAAATCAAGAGGTTCATCACGCAGCCCGCCACCCAATTGCATCATAACTTGACTGATGATGCATGAGCATACGACCAAAATCACACCTGTGATAATCGCTTTGCGCAGGTAATAATCGTTGAACAACTGCCTATTCATGCAACGACCTCAAGGCTTCGACATCAAAGAGGCTCGCCGCATTTGCCAAAGCTTGGTCGATTGAGAACCACTTCGCCTCTTCAATCTCGTCTGCCTTGGGTTCGAACTGCACTCCATCGTCTACATTGCACTTGTACGTGAACGAAAGGAATTGGACACCTTCGCTGGTGAAAATTCTCTCTGCAATTTGCACGATGTCTTGCGCATCGATTTGAACCGAAAGGCCGAGTTCTTCCAGCACTTCTCTACGCGCCCCCTCAAGTGGATGCTCTGCGTAGTCCACAAATCCCCCCGGCAGGGTCCAATGTCCGGTGAAAAAACCGCGCTTGACCTTCGCCATGGCGACTTCATTGTGGGAATTGATGAGGATGACTTTGGCCACAACCCTGTGCATACTTCGATACACGCATTCTCTGGCCAAGGGGTGAACACAATCGTCGGAAATCAACTTGTCCTTCCATGTCCAATGCTCAGGCCAATCGATTTCGGGCAAGGCATAGATGACTTCGTGAATCTCTTTGCCAAATCGAATCCGGTTCACGCGTCGTTCTACCCAATCGATTCCCATCGCTTCGACTTCGCTGATGGTTGGCAAGCGAAGCGTAACATCTCCATTTCGCCCCATGACGGCTTTTTGAGGCCCCTTCCCATCTAGGTCGACGAGCAGGACTTTCCCATCGTGTTCCAAATAGAGGGTTTGATTCATGTTATGCCACACTAACCCAAGAGTTCGCTCACAGCACCGCGCTCTTCCAATAGTGCTGCGATATTTTCATCAATTTTTGACTGTGCAAATGCGTCGACAGGGAGATCATCTACAACGGTAATCTCGCCATTTTCACATCGGCATGGGAAACTAAACACAAGTCCTTCAGGAACCCCATACCAACCCTCGGAAGGTAGAGCCATTGAAACAATCCGCCCATTCGAACCTTGCCACCAGTCACGCATATGGTCGGTGGCCGCAGAGGCCGCGGAGGCAGCAGAGGATGCCCCTCGTGCTTCGATAATGGCTTTACCACGCGTTGCGACAGTATCTAGGAAAGCACCTTGAAGCCATTCCTCGTCGAATACATCGGTTGCATTTTTCCCTTCTACAGATGCGAATCGAGGATCTGGGTACATCGTGTTTGCGTGGTTGCCCCAAATGAATACATCGTGTATTTTTGAAGCGGGTACATCTGCACGCTCTGCCATTTGCCCAACTGCTCGATTTTGGTCGAGACGTGTCATGGCGGTAAATTGCTGAGGTGGAATACTCGGTGCGTTGGCACATGCAATTAGCGCATTTGTGTTGCAGGGGTTGCCCACTGTGATGACCTTGACATTGGGTGAGGCGACCGCATCAATCGCCTTGCCCTGCCCAACGAAAATCGGGCCATTAGCAGCCACGAGGTCTGATCGGTCCATGTCTTTCGTTCTAGGTCGTGAACCCACTAGAAAAATCGCGTCTGCTTCATTGAATGCGATGTTAGGATCATCTGTGCCAACCATGCCATGCACGAGTGGGAATGCTGAATCCTTCAATTCCATGATGACTCCGTCTAAACGTTGCATGCCAGGTGGAATCTCTAGTAGTTGAAGGATAACAGGTTGATCAGCTCCAAAACAATCACCACTCGCGATTCGCCATAACAGTGCGTATCCAATGTTACCTGCGGCACCGGTAACAGCAACACGGATTGGTTGTTTCATTTCATTATCATCACACATTTGCACTCCTCGTTGCGCAATGGGCAGAGACTCATGTCCATATTGGTTGCCGTGTAGGGCAATCCTTGAAGTGTGTCAAATTCTAGTCGCACGCATGGAGAGACGGCAGGCCGCCATCATCGCTTTACTACTGGTTGGTGCGGCCCCAACAATTTCCACGATTTGCTCATTCGTTCTGAACGATGGTTTAGTATCCCAATTCATCTTCGTTTTCACAAAATTGTGGTTGCTTTGTGTGCCCATAATTTGGTTTATCAAAATGGATGGCGGTTCAATCTCTTGGTCGAAACCACAGCAAGGGGGCTATTTGATGAGCATCGGCCTTGGTATTGCAATGAGTTTCGTAATGGTCGCAGCATGGCTGTTGCTAGGGGATGCCATCGATGCCAAATTACTCTCAAATGCACTTGAACCGGTTGGATTGATGGACCCTAAAATCTACCTTCTCGCCACAATTTATTGGATTCTGATTAACTCCCTGCTCGAGGAATATGTGTTCCGCTGGTTTTTGGTTATCAAGTCAGAAGAATTGGTCGGTGAAGGGAC
>DAVT01000161.1:7026-28058 GCA_002505685.1 Euryarchaeota archaeon UBA501
AATCTGATTTCCAGCGTGGCCTTGTTTATCGGTGGCGCCATTTTCTCTTGGCTATATGTTCGGTATCGGAGTGTATGGATACCATACATCGCTCACGCAATTTGTGATGTCGCCGTGTTCGGAGTTGGTGCAATCATCCTGTTTTGATTCGCAAAGCAATGACCTACAAACGAGTCCGTATGGTTCAATAACCGATTCTCGGTCGAATCAAACTACAACCCCTATGGGGTTGGCCAATCACATAGGTGAACCGATATGAAGTTAGGCGTTCTGGTTGAAGGTGGAGAAGAAACCCGAGTGGCAATCGTGCCGAATTCAATTCCAAAATTGCTGAAATTGGGATTTGAGGTTCACGTTGAATCAGGTGCCGGCATTTCGGCTCACCATTTGGATGCCGAGTATGAAGCAAAGGGTGCATCCATTGTCAACCGCGAGGATGCAATGGCATGCGAGATGCTGATATGCATCGGTGCCCCCGATTTCTCAGGACTTTCTGAAGGCCAGATGGTTGCCTGTGTCTCAGATCCTTTCCGACATCCCGAGCGTGTCAAGCAAGCCATGGATGCCAAGATTACACTCATGAGCATGGACATGATTCCACGCAGACTTTCGCGAGCACAAGCCATGGACGTCAACTCCAGCCAAGACAACCTCGCAGGATACAAAGCTGTGTTGATGGGTGCGGCCCAAGTGCCCAAAGGCATCCCCATGATGACCACATCAGCCGGAACAGTACGACCAGCCAAGTTTGTGATTATGGGCAGTGGTGTGGCCGGTTTGCAAGCCATTGCGACAGCCAAGCGTTTGGGAGCGATTGTCTATGCATCTGATGTTCGGAAATCGACTGCTGAGCAGATTCAATCTGTCGGCGGACGATTCATTGAAGTCGAAGGAATGGATGACTTTGAAGATGATTCTGGATATGCCAAACCCCTCACCCCTGAATTCATTCAGAAGGTCAATGATACAGTTTGTGAAGTGGCTGCCGATGCGGATGTCATCGTCACAACCGCGCGAATTTTTGGCCGACCGGCACCCATTACTGTACCTGCATCCGCAGTTGCGAATTTCAAGCCCGGTTCAGTGGTTGTCGACATGAATGCTGATGTCGGAGGCAACTGTGAGTTAACATCGGCAGGTGAAATCATCACGACCGAAAATGGCGTAACCATCGTGGGCACGACCAATCTCCCTGGTCAATTGGCCTCGACTGCAAGCATGTTGTACTCAAACAATCTGACCACATTTGTGACATCTCTTGTCAAGGATGGTGAAATTGTGATCGATCCCGAGGACGACATTTTGTTTGGCGCACCCGAAGGTAGTGATTTCTATGTCTCTGGAATGGGGGGTGTGCTGGTTTGCATGGATGGGGAAATCCATGCGAAGCAAACACGCCTTGCGGAGGTGGTTGGATGAGTTTGACCCTCACAGCATTGATTGCTAGCATCACCGTATTCGTTTTGGCCATTTTCCTCGGCTTTGAACTGATTAGCAAGGTACCACCGACCTTGCACACACCGTTGATGTCGGGTGCCAATGCGATTTCTGGCATCACCATTGTCGGTGCACTGATTCTCTTGAACAACAATAGTTGGAACGATGGAAACCCCGGCACAGCCGCTTGGTTGGCCTTCGCTGCACTTGTGATGGCCACCATCAACGTGGTGGGCGGATTCATGGTCACAAACAGGATGTTGGAGATGATTGCTGGTAAGAAGAAGAAGGGAGGTGACTGAAATGGTCGACCCAGTAGTATGGGACATTGGTTATCTGGTGTCTGCCGCACTCTTCATCCTAGGCATCAAGCGACTGTCGAGTCCACGAACTGCACCACAAGGCAACCGCCTTGGTGCATATGGTATGTTACTTGCCGTATTGGTCACCATGGCCAAACTGTACTCTGATGGGCTAATTGGGCTCGAACTGATTGCTGGCGGCCTCATCATTGGTACTGTCATTGGGGCTTGGCTTGCGATTCGAGTCGAAATGACAGGCATGCCTGAACTGGTTGCCTTGTTCAACGGATTTGGCGGTGGTGCCTCGGCATTGGTCGGATTCTCTGAAGTCTTGGATCGCCTCAACAAGGGCAATGTTCCAGACGCAGGCGTTGAACTCTATGCAACTTGGGTCGCTATCGGTCTTTCAGGCCTCGTTGGTTGGCTTACTTTGACGGGTAGCCTCATGGCCATGGGCAAGTTGATGGGTGGTTTCTACATTCCATTCACCAAGAAGGATGACCGAGGTCGTCGAAAGTGGGTCAACTTCCCCACTTGGGGTCCACCTTGGCTGAATTTCGTCAAGGGGATTCTACTCTTCACCTCCCTAGCACTGATTGCATTGACCATCCAAGAACCGTCAAACAAGGACTACGTGTACTACTTGGTCGGCACCTCATCGCTACTCGGTGTTCTGTTCGTTCTGCCCATCGGTGGCGCGGACATGCCTGTCGTGGTCAGTCTCCTCAACTCAATGTCTGGAATCGCTGCTGCATTCACAGGATTCGTGATTGGCAACAATGTACTGATTATCGCAGGTTCGATGGTCGGTGCAGCAGGCCTAATCTTGACTTTCATCATGTGTAAGGCGATGAACCGAACACTCTCGGCTGTACTGTTCAAGTCATTCGGAGGTGGAGGCAAAGAAACCGTCACTCGAACCAAAGTGGGTAGCGACCCCGAAGAAGTTGCCATGGTCTGTGATGGTATCAGCAAGTGTGTCATCATCCCCGGTTACGGAATGGCGGTCAGTCAAGCGCAGCACGCGGTCAAGGAATTTGCCGACCTGCTTGAAGCAGAAGGGGTCGAGGTCAGTTACGGAATTCACCCGGTCGCGGGTCGAATGCCAGGTCACATGAATGTCCTGCTAGCTGAGGCCAATGTGCCCTATGAGCAACTCATTGAGATGGACGACATTAACTCTGAACTGCCAGAATGTGATGTTGCCCTTGTAATTGGTGCAAACGACACAGTCAACCCAGTCGCTCGGAGTGGCGAGGGTCCCCTCGGTGGTATGCCGATTATCGATGCTGACAAGGCTCGCGTGGTTGTCATCATCAAGCGAAGCCTATCTGTTGGATACGCAGGTGTCGACAACGACTTGTTCTATGAGGACAAGACGATGATGCTCTTTGGCGACGGAAAGAAGATGATGAACGAATTGAATTCCGCGATCAAGGATTTGTGAACTCAGCCCACTGTGTGCCCCTTTAGGGCACAACAGTGAAGCAACGGTTAAGGATGGACGTTTAGTGGAACCCAATAGAGGGTTGAAGATGTCCCGTTTTTCACTTCGCCTGACAGTCTTTGTCTCCCTGCTGTTATTGATGGCTGGGCCCGGCATGGCCATGCACTTGGGACCACCTTCTGACAACAACGGAGATGGCTCTGGCGACCCTACATGGAGAGCCGGATGTACATGCCATGCAGCCTCACCGAATACAGGTACGCTGGTGAAATTATCCGGTGCACCTCATGCATATCAGGTAGACCAATCCTACACGATGACACTATCTCTTGAGCATTCAGCAAATCCTGGTGGCGGCTTCTTCCTCTCGACTGAGGGAGTGGGGGCTTTCTCTTGGGCTGAAGACCAACTGATTCGTCCAGAGAAGGACAGTGGTGAGGACGCATCAGCAACCTCAACATCGTCAGGAATTACACAGGCAGACTACACGTCACCAGCTTCGTGGACATTCACTTGGACGGCACCATCAGAAGATGTGGGCGAAGTCGCATTTTGGGTGATTGGAAACATGGTCAACAACGATGGGGCACCGAATGCTGATGACCATTGGAACTCACTATCATTCGTGATTAATCCTCCAAGTGCAACATCAGCCACAGATGACCAAAGTACACGAGTCATTTCATCGGGAGATCAGAGTTTGTTCGACCAAGAAGTAGATGCCGAGGCTTTGGAAATCGAGCATCAAAAAGCCGTCTCTGAAGAAGTCATGAAGAATGGAATCACTTGGTTCTTCATTACACTGACTGCACTGTTGGTGGGTTCGATAGTGCAAAAAGAGATTCTAGAGCGAAAATACCAGACCGGCCCCGCACATCTCGATCGCCAACTTGCATATCCTGAGGGATTGCGCCGGGGTCTTTTGGCCGTTGGTTTTGCACTCCTGGGTCTGTATTGGTTGTCTGTAGATGCAGGTGCATATCTCTGGGCAACTACGTTGTTCTGTAGTGCATGGGCTGCCTATGGTGTATATCGCACAATTTTAGCAGCAAAAACTCCGCCCACACACAAGGATATGATGTGAGAGGATATCATGCATCTTCGCCTCTCTAGGGACGCGGAAAAACCGCTTAGAGAGCATTTTGAAGAATTGGCAGCACGCGGAACTGGGTTACTTTTCCTCCTCAGCATCGCAACCGTATTTTGGTGGTCACAAATCGATCCTTTGCTAGAGGGTTGGCTTTCCGCCCTCCCGTCCTCCGCGAGGGAAGGCTCTGTAACCATCTATGACCCACATGGGTGGATGGCAACGCGGTGGTCAATGATCGCCCTCATGGCCCTCATTACAACCCTCCCATTCGCGATTCAACAACTGCTTTCTTTTTCTCGCGAAGGGTTGCTACCTAGTGAACGAAAGTGGGTTCGCAACGTCACTGTTGGAGGGGGTGGACTCGGCCTCATTGCAGCTGCATATTGGTGGATTTGGGGATATCCGTTCGCAATTGCGAGTGCAGGAGATATTGGTGGGATAGATGGAATCAATCCAAGTTATGATGCCGTGTTATTGTTCGAAGTTGGCATCGGCATTTCATGGTGGATTTTTCTTTCCATTACCGCCTTAATTGGTCTTACTCTAGCAAGATTGTATTCGCTAATCAATGGGGATACAATCGATTCGTTCAGAATAAGAGTTCATGGAACTATACTGTTTCTCTGGTGGCTGGTTAGTCCGTCGGCACTCGATGGAGTTTGGTTCACGCTCTCTATCCTCCTTGTGTTGTTGCCAGAAATCGCCATTCGTTGGGCGCCAGAATCCATACTTTCCGATTCTGCTAGAGCACCCACATCCATTTTTGATTCTGAAGGCGCCTTGCATCGCAAGTTGTTCGCCATGTGTCATTGCGAAGGTGCGTGTCCAACCGTGCCTTCCAGCACCATCCCCAGCAATTTGGGTTTGGTGGAAACTCAAGCGTTATGCTTAGATCCTGAAGCGAGGGATGCCTTGCTCGACAAGGTTTTGCGTCACGAAGTCAGTGATTTGATTATCAGTGGTTGCAATGGGTTGCCTTTGCCCATGGACTTCAGACAATCTGTACAAAGTCGAAATTGCAAACTTAGTGGCCTGAACTGGCTAGATTCCCCATCCCAAGTTCAAGATCGGGAATCAGCCCTTTCCGAATTGGTTTTTTCGACAATAGATTGATGTTTCATCAATCTTAGAGGCGTGGCCTTGAAGCATTACGAGGTTCTCGCAGTCACCATGAGTCGGCTAGTTCGGGTTGCAATTGCAATTGCAATTGTCCTCGCAGGCCAATGGTTGGCAGGCCAACCACACATCTACATGCCGTTGTTTGATGCAATCCGTGAAGAGGTCATCATGACCAATGATGCAGAAATTGTCGAAATGCAAGAGGATGAGAGATGGCTTGTCATCGTCGTTGAATTCCCAGACTCCTTAGCAGATGATAATACCCTCAATCGAGTGAATACGATGCTGACTGGAGTCAATTCTGCTGCCACTTATTTTTCCGATATGAGTCGGGGTTGGTCAACGCTCACCGTAGACATCCAACCAACAATACATCGGGCGCAACACTCCGAAGCTTCGTATGGACGGGATTCTGGCACGAACCGGGATGTCGGAGACGAGGGCATTGGGGGACCCGCAGGATTGGTAGAGGAAGCACTGACAACAACATTCCAAGATGTTGACATGTCACCCTATGATTTCAACGACGATGGCTGGGTTGATCGCCTATTGGTTGTCCATACCGGCGACGCGCAAGAAACCTGCAACTCCTGTACGAATTCGATTTGGAGCCATTTCGCTCCACTCTCAACTGGATTTGACGTAGGTGGGAAATCGATTGGGTCCTATACCATGTCAGCATATTCATCCAATGGTTTAGGGACAATGATTCATGAAATGCTGCACATGATGGGTGCTGTTGATTTGTATGATGTTCACACGGCAATTCCTAGCAGCGATTGGAGTGGCGTAGGGCCTTGGGATATCATGGCCAGTGGCAATTGGAATGGCAACGGTCGCACACCTGCATTGCCTACCTCTGGGACGCTAGACCTAATTGGAGCGATTGAGCCACTGAACTTGTCTATCGGTACGCTGGTTGCAGAAAATCAATCCTACACCATTCTACCCCATGTTGCCAATGCCGGTACGGTGCGAATTGCCATTGCTCCCGGCGAATATGTCTGGATGGAATCCCGTGTAGATGCTGGATTTGATAGAGACTTACCCGCGCACGGGTTATTGGTGACACAAGAAGACCGCTATCACGCTGATTTTGAGCACAATGAAGTCAATCGAGATCCCGAACATGCTTACTTGAAGGTCATTGAAGCAGATGGAGATGCCAGTTTAGAGAATAGTCTACCCGATGAGGACCCAGGCGATATTTTCACATCCGGTTCGTTTGGAGCCGATGGAATTCAGATTCGAGATGGACATGGTAGATTGGTACCTTGGACAGTTACGGTTGATTCAACCAATAGTAGTGGGACAGATATCACCATTTCACACCCGGGCCCCGGGCATGCAGAAATCATGCCACCTCGAACCCCGACACGCATATTGGGGAATGAGAATATCCCGATTACGTTTGTCGCCAAGCAAGATTGTATGCCTTGGTCACAATTGAATAGCACCGATGGTAGAATCGTTTCATTGATGGGTGAACGAATGCTTTCAGCAGGGGAAACCAGAGTATTCCCACTCACCTTCTCACAAGCAGCGACAGCCGGTACCACCGGTTTCATTGAAGGTGAAATCGGATGCGGGACAGGAAACGTAGCAACAAACATTCTGTTGGAATGGTCAATTGTTAGCAACCGCCTAATCCCTGAAAAGTTGGAAGGGCAAATCGATGTCACCGAAGTGGTGACTCTAGAGCACGTATTATCGTTTGACGGTTCAGATTACACCATGTATGATGTGGTAATTGAGGGTCCATTATCACGAATAGCCACAACTCCTGAGCGACAGAGTCTGGGACCTGGTAGCGTCCTTGCTCTCGAGATTAACCCGAATGGTTTGTTGGCACCCGGAATGCTAGCAAACGGCAAGGTGCAGTTTTACGATCAATTTGGATTGGCGGGAGAATTCAATGTCACACTGCAAGCAGAACCTCCGGGTAGCGTGGGTGGGGCCTTGATGTGGCTTGCCGAACCGTCGAATAGTGTACAATTGATTTCTGTTCTAATGGCGTTGTGGGTAATCAGCAGCGGTCCACGTCGAGGTCACAAAATGGAGAAACAAACAATGCAAGTCCGTCGCCCGAGTGACCAAGTCATGACGGCCCCGCAGTATGAGTATTCAGGCATAGATGAATTTGGAAACCTGAAAAAATTCTAATGTTTTACGGGGTTGGTCCACCGAGAATCCGAGGGTGGCCGTTCAATTGCTAAGTATCTCCACTCTTTTCTCCCCGCACTTTCCATGGCGCACAACCAGTGTTTGTTGACGCCTGCAGCCAAGCGAGCCGACAAGCATGCTTCCCCCCAGTTTGTGGGCGCCTCTTCCGATGGTACGATTAGCCAAGGGGCGTGGTCGCTACCCACTTTTCCAGCGTATACTCTCCATCGAGTTCCGTATTTGAATCCGGAACGAACCGCCACACCCTTTGATAGCAGATCCGACAAAAGTTGAGTCAGCCGCCCCACATCTCCCGTTGGAGTCGGCATCGTGGGGTTGACAATTTGGCTGACTATCCTTGCTTCAATATCCGTCAGCCAAACACCATTTTCCAAGTGGATGCCTACTCCGGTTACAGGCCATTGGCTGGGCCTGATGTCCAGCCAATACCCTTCAGAAGTTTCCTTTGAATCAGCCCAAGCATGAGCTACGACTCGGCGTTGCTCATTGTTCAGTTCGCTGAACGGATTTTTCAGTGGGCCGGCAGGCCGATGGAATGTACTGCGATAGGTGACCACACCATGCTCCTCGTCGATGATCATCAATTCTGGAATTCTGCCACCAGTTTCTACATTGGCAGTCCATTCTGCAAGTTCGTTCCAATCAATTGCATCATTGGCTTTGAACCATCGAATCTCTGACAAAGGCGCCCCCTCTTTCGGCATCATATTTCGAGACCACCGAAGTGCCCATGACCGTGAGTCCAACAGGACCGCGTTAGCCGCACTGAGATTTTCAGCAAGCACGACTTTCTCACCGGGGAAACGCAGTGCACCCAGGATTTCAGCCTCAAGCAGTAGGTCTGGGTGATTACTCAACTCTTCAGTCAACCAGTTTTCATGAGGTAGCGGCAGTCCTCTCAATCGGTGCGCGCAGAGTAACTCCGCAATAGTCAGTTGCACACCGTCGCGAATAGGCCTACCGAAACACCCTCGTTCCCATAGCCGATTTGCGGTGGTGCCGAGGACAACCCAACTCCCGCCTCTATTGACGGGTACGGGGAGGCGACTACCCCCCGTTTTGCTCGCGACCATAGCAACCTCCCGCGACTGTCGACCTTTGATTGCAACGCCTTCAAAGGTAGCATTTTGGCGAATTACCTAAGAGTGCCCACGAACCACGCCCCTTCACGAGGTGTTGTGTTGACCGGAGGAATGTTGCTCACCTTGACAGTCGAGCAGCGTGTATTGCTACACTTGTGGGACACACCATTGGGGGACAATCCTTGGGAAGGTCGCCCTGAACTAACTCAGGCGGGGGTTTCCGAAGCGGTAGGAATCGCCCGCAAGCATCTTCCACGTACCCTCAAGAAACTGCGTGAGAAATCTCAAATTCTTGAAGAAACACGGCATGTTGCTGGAGCAAAACAACGGTGTAGAGTGTATGGTTTGAGTACAGAAGGTCGGCATGCGGCCAGTGAGTTGGTCGACGAACTTCACACACGAATGGTCAAATTTGAAGGCGAAGAAACGACGGTAAAATCTCTACATAATCACGCAACAAGTTTGCTGGATGTATTGCGAAACATCGATGCAACCGGTACTTACCGCCCGCAGGAAGAATTGGCCCCTGATGAACCGATTTCAATCGACGGTCGCGACCTTCCACTCGATCATCGGTTGGCAATTTATGATAGCATTGTAGGAACCGCTTGGGCGGATGGTGTAGTCACCAAAGACGAGCAAGCCATCTTGGATGACATGGCGATGTACTTGGGCCTTGAGCCCCATGAGACTGAGCCTTTGGAAAAGCGTGCACGCGAAGATTCGGTCAAACCGGATGCCGAGAACAGTTCCCTGTACAAACAAATGCTCGAAGTTGCATGGCAAGACGGTGAAGTTGATTCCAACGAACAGGCCATGCTAGATTCTCTAGCATCCATGTTGGGTCTTGAATCCGCACGTGAAGTACAATTGGATTGGGTGTGCGACCGCCTTGATGATCGTCTCAAAGCGTATTGTTCCGCAATGGAGGCTGCTTGGCAGGATGGAAAGGTCAGCGATGACGAAGAAAACATGCTCCATAGCATGCGCGAATCACTCACGATTTCAGATCAAGAGCACCGCACGATTCTCGGTGTCGTTCGGGCGAAGTTGAATTAGCGCCTTTACCTCCGAGAGTCGAGAACGATGCCGTGGGTCCTTGACGAAATCATTCAGGCTGAGGTTGATCGCCTGAAACGCTTGCGCGTTCTCGTCGATGAAATGCCACCTACAAATGTAACACTGGTCGGCGATTCTGTCCTCGATCGTTATGTTCATGGTTGGGCAAACCGCCTCAATGCAACCGCGCCTGTTCCCGCAGTGAAAGTCACATCGACGGAGGAATTCGCTGGAGCGGCCGCGCACGTGGCGAGAGGCCTGTCCTCGCTAGGATTGAATCCCAGTTTGTACAGTATTATCGGAGGCGATGAAGCGGGTCAAACTTTGGCATCAAATCTCAAACAAGAGGGCATCGAAACGAAAGGATTGCGGGTTGTTGCGAACCGACAAACTGTTGTGAAAACAAGAATCTACGGTGCTCGAGAGTCTTTGATTGATCAAAATCAGTTGCTATTGCAAATTGATGATGAGCCCCAAGATGACATGCCTCCTGCCGTGTCTCAGCGACTAACCGTATCCGCACTCGCCTCGTTGTCAGATGCAGATGTTCTAATTTTGTCAGATTACAACAAGGGTGCAGTGACTGATGAGGGTGCTCAACAATTGATTTCAGCCGCCAATGGAAATGGGATTCCTACAATTTGTGACCCCAAACTAACCGGTCTGAATCGTACTGAGGGTGCAACTTGCGTGCTCTTTGAAATACGTGGATTGGAATTGACTCGACGTCGATTGGGTTTGGAAAATTCATTGGAAACTGCGAGGGAACTTATCGAAAAATATCGTTGGGAAGCTCTCGTTGTTCTCGGTGGAACTCACGGACTTTGGCTGTATACCGCTGATGATGAGCACCACATTCCCTGTATGCTCGATGAGGCGAGACAGATAATTGGTCTACACGATGCGGCTGCTGTGGCCATGGCGGCCGCTTTGTCGCAAGGGGCATCACTGCACGACGCCGCTACGCTTGCACATGCGGCTTGTGAAACCATTCTTTCAGCAGAAGAAGGGCAGGAAGTACTCGATCGCCGAACACTTTCAGCGTCTCTTGATGAACGGGCTTGGCAAATGCAGGTCAGTGATCGCTGATGGGCGCCCTTACTGGCATCCGTGTTCTGGACCTCAGCAGAGTCCTAGCCGGTCCATGGGCGACTCAAATGCTGGCTGATTTAGGTGCAGATGTGGTCAAAGTAGAGGCGGAATGGGGCGATGATACTCGAAAATGGGGTCCGCCATTTATTGACGGTGATGCGGCATACTTCCACTCGTGTAATCGGGGAAAACGCTCGATGATACTCGACTTGAAATCAGAAGAAGGCCTCCAATGTTTGCACCGTTTAATCGACCGGGCCGACGTAGTCGTCGAGAATTTTAGAGCCGGGACATTGGAAAAATTGGGTGTCAACTCAGATGCATTTGAAGGCAAAATATTGTGTCGAATTTCTGGTTACGGTCAAACAGGTCCTCGTTCTTCTGAACCAGGCTATGACATCGCATTGCAGGCTATGACTGGCATCATGTCGGTCACAGGTGCTGCAGAGGGTGAACCTGCAAAGGTAGGCGTCGCCTGGATTGATGTGTTAACAGGCATGACTGCAGGTAACGGTATTCTCGCTGCCTTATTCCATCGTGAGCGTACAGGGCAAGGTCAAACCATAGATTTGAGTCTGTTTGACGTTGCTTTGATGGCCATGGTCAATCAAGCTCAAAATTGGATTGCTTCAGGTTTAGATCCGACACGCATGGGTCATGCACACCCAAATATCGTCCCATATCAAGCGTTCAGGGCTAAAGATGACTGGTTCATCCTCGCCTGTGGGAATGATACACAGTTCGCCAGTGTCTGTTTGGTCACTGGTGCAGATAGCCTGCAACGGCCTGAACTTTCCGAAAACGCTGGGCGCCTTTCAGCACGTGAAGAGATTATCCAAACTCTATCCGACATCATCCGTCACCATCCTGTAGCGCATTGGATTGCTGAATTCAATCGACATGGTGTACCTTGCACTCCAATACTTTCAATTTCTGAAGCATTTGGTGATGCACAAGCCATCGCACGTGAGGCCTTGTGGGACGTAGGTGGCCACGACAGTGTAGCCAATGCATTACGCTTCATGTCAAAAACGCCTGCTCAACCGAGCTCACCACCACCAAAATTGGGGGAGCACACCATGGAAGTAATCGAAGACTGGTTGGGGGGAGAACAATGAGTTGGTGGGTATTGCCAACCACGGCAGATATCGGCATCGTGTGTTTTGCCAATTCCCCTTCTAGATTGATGGAGGAAGCCGCATTGGGTTTACAACATATTTTGCTCTCAGATGCAGCGATATCCTCTCTTGATTCACATACACGCCACACCAGTCAATGGTCGATTGATGCAGTGAATGGGCGAGAAGATTTGACCTTGGTTCGATGGCTTGAAGAAATTCTGTATCAGTGCGAAGTTAACCGGCAATTTTTGGTTGATTGCCAAGTCAAAATCGGCGACAAATTGGAGGCTCAAGTTTCTTGGGTAGGGGCCGATGAAATAGAGCGCGAAATTGAGGTCAAAGCGGTAACTAGACACGAGTTGGAGTGTCGTAATGCTGTAGCGGGGGAAACAATCCAAGGGAATCAAACAGTTCCTGATTTTGAAGGCCCAGGGTGGTTTTGCAGAGTCATTTTTGACATCTGATTATTCTTCACCCGTACCACGGTATTCACCGGTATGAATCATGGCTAGGCAGGTGGCCAATACGGCTGAGAATAGGATACTAATCGACAACAATTGGCCTGTATTTTTGGCTGGAGGGAATGTTGTCAAGGCGAGTAGGAAGAACACAGAAACCGAGGATATCGCTGCCCACCACCTTGCTGACATATCCAGCCTCGTGGGGCGGTGATTTGCACTGGAATGGGACAGGTAATCTGCAGCGAATCCCATGCCGAGAAGTACAGCGAGCGCAGTATTGACCCCACGACCACCGAACATTGTCGCCATCCCATCGACTGCGGCACCAATTGCTACAGATCCTATTGCGATTCGAGCGGCCTGAGTAGGGTTTCTTAAGACTGCAAATGCGACCATGAATATGACCACTCCAGCAGAGAGTATCTGTGTAATTCTGGTCTCTTCAAATGTCTTGGCGGCCTTGGCCCCTGTAGCCAAATCTCCACCGATTGCTCCTGTGATTCCATTGTTCTCAAAGAGAGCTTCTACATCTTCCACAAATTGGATAGCCGCCTCAGAATTTTGACCATCGATGAACACCGCAATCGCAACTCCACTGGTCTTTCCATCGATCTGCAATCTTTGTGCCAAACTTCCATCGAGGAATATGGTTTCATTGCGTTGAGAAGCTGCTTCATCCACAGTAGTCGCGTTTTCAGATGTAAGTCCCACCACCATCGGGGTGCTCAACATACCTGTTTCAAGAGAGATTACGCTTGGATGATACCCCAATTGTTGCTGCAAATCTTGCAACATTCTGTAGTCGTCTTCACTATCTCCTTCTACATCCACAACAACCCAAGTTACGGTACTAGATGCAAGCACATACTTCGATTGCAGTTCTTCCATCTCCGCCAATGCTGGGTCATCCTCAGGGAGGAATTGCTCAACGTTTAGCACACTCACCCCGGGTGGTGCCATGATTGTAATTGAGGCTAGAAGTAGCAGAGCGATAGGCCATGCCCATGTAGTGGGTGTCTTGTTCTGTGTCTGTATATCTGTTTCAAGAATGCGAACGTTTCTTCTGCGGAGGTAAAAGTCCTCAAGCAGGTATCGGGTCATGACCCAATCGAGAATAATACCAATGGCCATGACCAAACCAAGCGAACGTTGTGCGCGAATGGGTGAAAACAAAGCCAAAGAAACGGCACCCACTGTTGTAACCATAGCCACGAATAGCATACTTCGGACCTCATCACGATTTCTTGAAGATCTTGAATACCAATATGCACCATCTACGGCCACACCCATGATAATCGGCAATGCAATTCCATCAAGAACTGAAAACTCGAAGCCGAATAGGGATAAGAGGCCCAGTTCTGCTCCGATGACGAGACTCACACCACAGATTGTTGCGGCTGCTGTTTGCCAATCTCTTAGACCAATTGTCAGCAGTAGGCCGAGCAATAACACTGATGGGATGATGACAAGCAGTAGTTCTGCTTCCGCGAGAGCCTTGGCTTTTCCATACATCATGTTGACTCCTGCTGCTGAGATTTCATAGTCGGTATTTTCACTGACCTTATCTGCCCAGACATTGAGTTCATTCCAATCCCCCCCTTCTCCTCCAGCACCTACGTAAACCAACCACAGGATCTCATTCGAAGCAGGTGCCATATTGGCGGAGGCTCCAGGGAATGCTGGACAGGCGACACCGAAATTGGCCCCTTCTGGTAACATCAACAGGGTTGCTTCAAAAGCGGACTTCTCAGCATTATTCGCTGAACTTGCACACCAACCTTCCTCAATTTCAGGTTGCAAAACATCCGCCCACCGGGTGGCGTTTTGTAGTGACCTATTCTTCGAATCAAATGCATCTGACCATGCCGAAAATGGAGTGATGACACGGTCGATTGAAAGCGTACTAAATCCACAATCAGTAGAATTCTCAGATAGACAAGAATCCCAAGATGTTTCGGGGTTTGAACCATCCAGAAATTCAGATTCAAGTTGCAACAAATCTTGAACCCGGGTCAGATTGTTTGTCAGCAAACCTCCTTCATCATGCTTGATACGCAGAACCAACTGGTAATTTTCCTCTTGATTACTCTCCGCTCGAATTCGCATGAGGGCCTCATCATCAAAAATGACCTGCGTATTCATTTTCGGCTGAACTGGATATGCGAGCAACATTCCAGCTGAAAGTAGCAGGCCAACCACAAGGGCCAGGCGGAGTTGCTCAGGTCGCATACTAGACCGTGGGTTACGCTGTCGCATATCAGCACAACGGGTGTCCTTACAGGACACCCGATGTTTTCTTACCGTCTTCTCAGACCCATTCCATCCAGTTGTTGGTCTGTTGGTCGCGGTAATACCAAGTCCCACTATCTTCTGGATATTCGATGACTTCGTAACCATCCTTCATCCAACCTCGCATGGTGGGCGGAGGTCCACTGGGTCCTCCGTCAAACATTCGATCTTGAGATGCGATCATGTTGGCAGGCTCTTCATACCACTCATCTTCAGAATCAGCACGATTGCGCATGAATAGAACGGCTCCAGTGACTGCCAGCATCAAGACGACGACTATTGCAGCAATGATTCCAATTGTACCCATGTCTGTTCCTGAACCCGTGCTAGATTCCTCATCGGATCCATCCTCTACAGTTTGATTACCTGTAGTATTCGTTTCATTTCCAGTATCTGGGTCAGTGGGCTCATCGTACTCGCATGAACCGTCATCCTCGGTGGCCGTAGAATCGTAATTGTTGGCACCAGAGTCCATGCAGCCTAAGACTGCGTCAGGTTCCAAATCGATTTCGTCATTCGGGTCACAAACCGCATCATCCGTATCGGCATTGTTACCCACTCCATCCTCGTCACAATCCAACCACTCACTCGGGTCCTCTGGGAATGCATCTTCTGAATCAATCGTTCCATCTCCATCGGAATCGTAGGTTACATTTCCATCAATTCCCTCTGCTGTGACGCTAAATTCTGTTACGTTCTGTGTATAACCCTCACCTGAGAATTCAATCCTCCATTCACCGATGTAAACGCCAAAATTGATTTTTCCATCCTCATCTGTAATCAGAGCATAATCCTGTACGCCATTGACGTGGATTACTCCCGACAATCCTTCAATCGGTTGCTTTGTTTCATTGTCAATCGCTGTAATTGTTACAATATCGCCAGGCAACGGATTTGCTGGACTCCAAATTAGTGACATGGTTCCATTTTGGTCAGGTGCGGGGTCAGGGTTTGGTATAGCTATTGTTTCATCCAATGCAGCGATAATGGTTGCATTATCGCCTTCGCCGATTTGTGCCAGTGCAATCACAGTGTAATCATCTTGTGGCGCAGACAGGTGAGATAAGCGCAAATCAGCACTGGAACCCAATCCCCAAGCGAATGAATCTAGGCTACCGAGGATGCCATCAAACAACTCGAAGATAGCATCTTGCTCGTCTTGCCCTTCGAGTTGTTCATCGTGGGAACAGATTTGATCTGATTTCCAATCAATATCGTAACCATAGTCATCTTCATCTTCAGGTTCCCTCACTTCGAATTCCATGTATCCTGAATCGACGGTCAATCTGTATTCTCCAGGGCTGAGGTCAAACGAGGCAGTGTGTGCCGGTGGGTGCTCCCACTCTGACAAGGCCCAATCTTGGATGGGCTCAACCGTACTTGAATCACGGGTCAGTATGGCATTTGGAACATATTCATGTGGATGTACAAATTCGTTGGAATCATCTCTCAACTTCAATCGGACATTGTATTCTTCTTCGCTTCCTTCCCAATCAGTACCTTCTTCGTACCAGCCTTCTGCTTCCTCACATGTTGCTTCTAGGCTTGCTTCGGTGTTGACCCAGCCTAATTCATCACCACGCAAAAATTCCCCATAGATTACCTCGGTAAAGGCAGAAAGGTCTATCGAAGCAGGGTCTAGGCCAACTTCTGGTGTGGCGATTGCAAGAATCCTCGAAGCAACCCCATATTCTTCATCTAGAGCAATATTTGTGGTTTGACCAGGGCCTAAATCGCCATCAAAGGTCAGTGTCCCCGGGTCGTTCAGAAGAACCCCAAAGTGAATTGCAGTTGGCCATAGTGCACCTTCTTCCATGATAATGCTGGCCACTAGGTTCATCGGTGCATTGAGGTACATTTCCTCAGTTCTAGTTGTCGTTCCTGATTGGAATTCAATCTCCACAGATTGATCATCCCAGTCACTCGTATCGATGTCAGGGAATGGTACGTCTAGGGGAAGAGGCAGGACCATTAGCATCGCCGTGTAATCCTCATCTCCCTCAATATCTGTTGTTACCTCAATCTGGATGAGATTGTCACTGTTCGGCTCTGCAGTGTAGACCGGGATACCGGCGAATGTAGTTTGTTCAACCAAATCCCCTCCGAGTGAAATGGTTGCTTGTGTGACAGCGACCAAGTTGAGCCCCAGTCCCGTAATTTCCACACCATCTCGCACATGCTTGGTTTGGACGACACTGATGTAAACGCCAGGCAAACTTGGCGTGGTTGTCATGGTGGCCATACCATCTGCTTCTGTTGTGAAAATCTGTTCATCCATGACCTCAAAGGGCCCGTCGGTGATGAATGCATCAATGATTTCTGGGTTGGGTACATGCCGTTCGGATTTTCGCAATTCGCACCATCCCTCTTCGACCCAGTCCGATGTATAGGATTCTTCAGATTCATCATCATAATTTATGAATCCAGATTCTTCTCCAGATTCTTCATCCCCTACCTGATATTCGAGAACGTGAGTAACAGGAGAATATCCATCGATGGGTGTGTATGTAACTTGAATCCAGTAATTTCCACTGTCGGCATAAGTGTGACTTTCCCATCCGTCTTCGCGGTAGTCATCGTCTTGGCCATATCGATATTCGTATACTTCGCTTCCATCGTCCCAATCGATAGACAGTGTGTCCAAGTCGGGTTTGTCATAGTAGACATGTTGTTCAATCTCATCGTCCCAATAAGAGAACAAACCGTAATCCCATCCAATGCTGACGTATTCTCCACCACTGCTACCTTGGGATCGAGCACATCCAGCGGTCCCAGGTAGTGGCATTTGCTGAATGAATTCGAATTCAAGACCGGATTCTGTGGTTCCTCTTGTAGCGACGTCGGCCAAACCCCCCGCTCCCGGCAGTGAATCACTATGGCTTGCACCCCAAGTGCTACCCATGCCTGATCGGGGTATTTCTTCCCAATCTTCGTTCACATTCTGAACCGCTTGCGGATGCTCTTCTCCATTTCTTTCATCATTGCCCGTGAAGGTCTCTACTGTGCCATCGACATCTCCATCAAGGTCATCACCATTGTATTCAGCAACGATGTTGGTTGAACCCGAGGTGTAATCGACGTCTCCTTCTGGAGACAGTGTGCTTACGGCTTCTTCAGCCCTTTGTGGTGATACCCGCAAGATTGCAATGTCGACTTCAGCACCTGTGACTGGACCTGTAGCATTGTAAGATAGCGCAGTCACATCGTATGATGACTCCACAGAAGTGACCTCATCTTGGTCGACAAGGACGCCGAGAGCGGAGCCGATGAACATCTCATCCATGCCACCGCCTGCCATCATTGTAAGCATGCTTGGACGGAGTGGTTCGAGTTCAATTGTAGCCTCGTCGACTTCATCTGAGTAAGCATAATTTTCCAATGGCTGACTAAACGTCCAAACATTGTTTTCGATTGAATCCGCAGTCAAGCGCCCGAGGTAATCGCATAGACTGTAGGCACAAGAATCGTCATTCGTGTCCCGAACGAGAACCGCTGACTCAACGTTGCCAGAAGAATCGGTCATCGACATTGTCAATGTTTCAGGGTACTTCGAAATATCGTCAGGGCCGCCGAAATTTACCCTGACTCCTAGATCGAGCACATGGGGGTCATAGAGTGTAGTTTTGATATCATACAACTCTTCGAAAATAATCTGTGGAGGGTCTGACTCACCCTCTTCAGAGGACGAACCCTCTCCATCATCTTCAGACTCTTCATCGTCTTCGGGATACCACTCAACCTCCCTCTCTCCACCAGATGCATTGGATACCCATGAGCCAAAATTACTCAAAGCCTCTCCTGCACTTTCCCAGACCGGGTCCTCAAACGAATCTAGAAGGTGGTCGATGCAGTCTTCTGGCAAGGAATTGAAATCGTCAAATGCATCGTTAATCCATGATTCTCCGGACTCCATGTTTGTTGACCATGCTTGTCCCTCAGGTGTTTCCATCAACTGTTCGTATTCCCAGATGATTTGTTCGGGCCGACCATCCTCATTCGCATCCACGAATTCGACGTCTTGGCTGGCCAAACCGACGATGAACTTCTGCATGGCTGTCATGTTGTCAATGTCACCCTGAATCAGGGGTTCAAGATAGGTTTCAATTCCTTGGATAATCGCTTCTGGGTGAACTGAAACTGCCAGTAAAGCGACATTCTTCATCAGGGTTTGTGCCGCTTCGAATTGTTTCGTGTTGTTGGCCAAATCATCCAGTGCACCGGTCAGTGCATCCCATTCATCACTACCAAGCATATCGTTGTATGCTGTTTCAAATTGATTCGTACCCTCAAATCGTGTGAAGTTTTCAATCGGGTCGAAAGTCCCCATGTAATCTGCCATGGTGTCAAATTCATCGATTGCAGTAGGCAATGGGAATTCATTCAGATATGTCATCAACCCGGTCAGCATGGCCATTGAGGCATCCACATCACCCGAGTCTAGGAATTCCATCAAGTACTCGAGGAAGTTTGCACCATCAGACAATTCGTAACCTTCTCCAGCATCGATCATCGCTTGCCAACTTCCAGGCCCGCTGCCCTCTGTTGCGGTATCGACGAATTCAGACCAACCTCCATTGTTGTCAACCTGATTTTCAAGAATCTCAAACTCACCCTGAATTTCCTCTGTTGGATTGGCAGTGTCCCAAGCGTTGTCAATGGCTCTTAGAACAGTTTCAAACTCTATTCGGAAAATTTCTTGATACTGTGTGAAATCATCTATTGCGCTCAAAGTGCCATCAGACGCTTCGAAAGAAACTGCGTATACTCCACCCACGGAAGCCCTTGGGAACTCAAATGTCCCTTCCCAAATGGCAGTATTCCCATCATCTTCATGCACGCCGGTGTTTGTCAAGACAACAGTCGCGATTTGTTGCTTGTCTGTTGAAAATGGGATTCCTAGATTTTGAATCATTTCCATCGGTTCCATGTCCAATCTGAAAATCGTTGCAGTCACGTCGGTTTCACTACTATGACCTCGGGTTAGTGCTTGGAGTTCGACATCGCCGCCAACACTAACCAACTTGGTAATCACAGACCCATCTATACTCAATGTATCTCCATTTCCTTGTTTATCGTTAGGTGCATTAACGCCTGGATATTCGGCCACAATTGCCTGCATCGACATACAAACAAGCAGCCCCACAATCAACATTGCATTTCGCTTCATAGCCCCTATGGGGCTATCGGTCGTATTTCATTGTGTGGGGACCGAGGGTAATATCCGCAGATTGTTTACCACTGAGATGTCAGGATTCAGAAATTGATATTGCCATTCTCATATTCTGGCCCTCATCTACCAGGGTGGCACATCCACGTTCTTCAAGATCCACTTCTGTCCAAGTTCCACTCGTCGGTGTGAATGACGCACTGGGTAGGGTCAATGCTTCGATGTAAATTCCCATGGGTGCAATAGCGGTTTGGCTAGATCCGATTACCGACCAAGCGGCCGCTTGAGTTACTGAATCTGTTTCGCCAATACACCAGCCATGCAAACGTTCACTCGCTTCACCCAACTCTAAGATATCTCGAATTTGCTCAGTTTTCTCTGGAGATTGGCTGACATTCGATAGGTTGTTCACCTGAATCCATTCATTTGGGTGTGGGATTGTTGCTGGTTCTTTTGCGACTTCCAATGTCGAAGTTAAGTCGATATCCGGGCTTGTAGCCAAGCATGGCATGGAACGGTCCGGCAAGCATCCTTGCACGTTTTGTGCCCCCTCTAGGATGGTGTCGATGAGAATCCACGGGCCAGTTCGGCTTTCATTGTCCAAGAAGCCAGCATTCAATCGATTGTCAGGCATCCAAGCCGGAGGCGTGTGAACAATCATGATTTCCCATGAGAAATCATCTCCGCCTGTCACATCCCAGTGTAAGGTAAACCATTCACGTTCAAAGAGACCCTCGCCAACATATTCGCGCAGATGAACGACCTCGATATTCGCTTCAATACGTCCACTTCCTCCACCGGTGAGCTCAGTGATGTTGACGGGCCCCTGAATCAAAATTCCGGTGCAATTTACGCAATCGGAACTTACGACATTTTGCACATCTACGTTGACGTTTGCGGTCGCGCCCTTGTCAAAATCATCGAGCCCTAAGGCATCCATGGATGCCCGAGTCGCTAGCGTAATTGTGCCCGACAAGTTTGTCACTTCAAGTTCATCCTGCACCACCGGCTCTGTTTCAATGCCAACCGACATTGTTGCTAGTAATACCAGACCCAGAACCAGCCATTCGGCTATGGACGAAATCGAATGTTTCGCCACTTTCATTCTTCCTCGCAAGGCACTTCTTGACGGGTCTCATCATAGCACTTTTCTTCGCCGTCACGGTCCCGCTCTCCAGAGTC
>DAVT01000161.1:28408-38147 GCA_002505685.1 Euryarchaeota archaeon UBA501
TCTCCAGAGTCCTCATCGGAATCATCTTCGCCCATGTCACAGTAGTACTCTCCTTCTCTGTCGGGAGCTTCGGTCCATGTGCCTCCTTCCTCTTCGCATTCCTCTTGAGTCATCTCACCCTCTTCGGAATCGCCCACACGTTCAGAATCTGCAGTACTGTTTTCTTGCCCACGCTCTTCTTCCAATTGGGCACAACGCTCCCTGCATTGCTCCTCTGTCCCCCCATCTTCAATGCATTCTTCCATACATTCCTCGTCATAACAGTCCTTGTCATCCTCATCCTCACCGACGATTCTTTCAAGGTACTTTTCGCCTATACAACCGGCCATAGACGTGGCCAAAAGTAGGGTTGCCATCAGAAGTATCGTGCCATTTCGCATGGTTTGCACACCACGCAGTGGTGTTTAATCCATTCGCTGAGAAAATGTTTCAGGAAATTTTCTGGATACGTTCAGTACCCACCCATTCATCCCAACTAGAATCAAATCCGACATAGTGAATCAGATACTGTTGCCCCATCACTTCGCGAATGAGTGCATCCCACCATTCTCCCTTCCACTCGACCTTGACTTGTTCTCCGGCTGAGTATGGATTGTTGAACGGATGATCTGCAGGAGATATTGCCCAACCAGTAGGACCTACAACATACATTGTATTCCGTGTCTCTACACGTGCTGTTGCTCTTTCATCGTAAGTGATTCCAAGAATACTGGAAGTGTTTACTGGTCCCTCACCAAGTTTAGGATGTGCGTATGCATAGCCCTTGAGTATTCCATCGACAATTTGTGCATCACGAATGATGACCTCGACTTTGTATGGCTCTGGTTCAGCACCGCCTTCACTACTGACCATGTACTTGGCCAACTCTCGATAATCGATTTCAGAATCCATCCCGATTCCAAGGGCTGCAAATTCTTCCAAAACGTCATCGACAGAAATCGGGTCATCCCCTATTTCTGTGAGAATTTCAAAGTATTTCTGTGCTGAAATGGTTCCTGTACCATTTTCATCGAAGACTTGGAAGGCCTCAATCAACTCTTGTTCCGCCTCCATGACATTCTCGACGTATTCTTGAACTTCGGCAGAGTCTTCTTGCATGGGTTCAATCCGCCCCCACTCAACATTGTCCTCGACATCCCCGTCGTCGAAGTGAATGAGGAAGGTGTGATTTTCATGCTCGGATGCAATCCGCCCAGGGAAGTAGTGTCCGTATCCCTTCCAATCTACAAAGACGCGATCACCTTGGCGATAGGGTGGCTGGGCGGGACGAATTGTGCCTGGTGCTGAACCGATAACAACAGCGTGTTTCGTTTCAATTTGGGTATCCTTCGGGACCTCGATTCGGTATGTACCATCATCATTGATTGCAACCACTTTGCAGCGATCCAACCATCGAGCGTTGGTCGGGCTATGATATTCGACGTGATCGCCCACGCTGAATGAAGCAGGCAATTCAACTTCGGGTGTAGGTGGCGGCACTGGAGCGGCTGGGGCCTGTCCAACCATACCCATCTGCTGTAGGGCAGTGATGACGGCTGTCGTCACTGCTGCGGGGTCATTGTTGATGACCGTCTTGTGGACGACATCTCCACCAATTACAGAATCCTGCATGTTGAGTACTTGCTCCGGTGGTTGTGCAGGCGCATCATCTGCCGAGGGTGGTGCTGGAATCCATTCTTTGCCAGTCCACATGAATTTCCCATCAGGGCTATACACAGGGTCTGCCATGCCATTGTCAACGTGCTTTGCTATTTGGATTAATCACATCGGCCGGCTCAATGGATGAGGTGGGCATTCCCAGGATGGATAGTCGTTTCAACACAGGGAAGTGCATCCGTCTTCTCCACCCCGGTTCTCCACGGCATCATTGGCTTCGGGTAGGGCTGCTCCATTCCTGGCCTGACCTGATCCCCCGATGATTGTATCTCTGTTTTCCTCCGAATACAGTTCTGCAAAACCACGATCTCATGAAGGCGAGGCATCAACGTCCACAGATGCGTCCTGCGATGCTCGGTTCTACCGCTCCTGGGCGTTCGGACCACCATGTTGCGATTTGTGATATAGGGGACGCCAACCCCCCTCCTAGCCCAACATTAGGGCCAATGCGGGTCCATATCAAACCAACGGTCAAGCCTCAGCCTCGTATTTTGAGGGGCATCCAGTTTTGATTTCATATGCGTGCATCATCCAGCCATTCGAATTTGAATGAAACTCACCACGGATTGAAACCGTCTTGTTCTCCGCCGCCATTGAGGGTAAAGAAGCACCAGAATAGTCGATTTCAATCGTGTGATTTTCGCCCATTAAAATCAGCGAATAATTACCTGCATCCAAGCTTGAGATTTTTCCATAAATACGCAGTGATTCTCCATCATACTCTTCTGGAGATTCCATCAATTCATCGACCGACAGATCGACTTCAGGTTCCACGTTGATGAACATCAAGCCCATCAGGGCAGCAATTAATCCGAGAGTCACCAAAATGCGAACACGTCGTTCCATTTACTCAACTCCTGTGCGCATGCCCTACCGCATCACTAAGACTTTCAAACCCATGCTCTGTGAGCTTTCGCATAATTCCCCTGTTAATGGCCCGCACCACACCCGGCCCTTCGAATACAAGAGCACTATACAGTTGCAACAAGCACGCTCCGGCGGCGATTTTCTCCCATGCACTATCCACGTCTGATACGCCCCCTACTCCAATAATCGGCAGCTTCTGACCACAGTGGGCGTACAGAGTATGGATGATTTCAGTCGACCTTTGTCGAAGTGGTTTTCCTGAAAGTCCCCCAACTTGGTCCATGATTTTATCATCGCCAGGTCGCGAAGTTGTTGTATTTGTAGCCACAATTCCTGCACAACCCTGTGCAATGGCTATGTCAGCCACCGCTAAGATTTGATTATCCTCTAAGTCCGGTGAAATTTTCACGAGTAGAGGCTTTGGTTTCGCCCCAGTTTCCTCCGAAATTCGTGCATTTACTTCGTTACATGCGGTTAAAATTCGATCTAATTCCGAGCCCGCTTGTAGTTCACGGAGATTCGGTGTATTGGGGCTAGAGACGTTGACGACGAAGAGGTCTGCAAACTCCCACAAACGTTCCATGGTGCCTGCATAATCTTGCTCCGCTTCTTCGTTTGGTGTGATTTTACTTTTACCGAGATTGATTCCAACCGGAACACTGGCCCACTTTTTCGATTTTTGCTTTGCCAATATTTTGAACATCGCTTCAGAACCGGGGTTGTTGAACCCCATTCGATTGATGAGCGCACCATGTTTCATACTACGGAACATTCGAGGCTTTGGATTCCCTGATTGGCCATGTAGGGTGATGCCTCCGACTTCCATCCAACCAAATCCAAGGCACTCCCAGTTTGGGATATTTTCACCCTTCTTGTCCATCCCTGCTGCCAAACCGATGGGGTTGTCAAACTGAAGCCCGAGTGATTCTGTTGGCAAAGACGGTGAACCAAACATCATCCGAAGCAGCCTGCGATATCCCGGTATGAATGCGCACCGAACTCGAATTTGTGCCATTGCAATTGAATGCCATGTCTCTGAACTTAGGGGTAAAATCGCCATTGCTGGCCTTGCGAAAACCCGCCAGAACAATCCCATTCGGACCAACGGGCTTGGCCGACATCCTTCAAGGGTTCCGTCTCTTCGCAGGGTCAATGGACGTGATGGCCCCATCAATCGCCGAAGCGGCTAGACGCTTACTTCGGACGGAAGGGACTACACTGTTCGTACCCGAAAATCTGCTTAATGAGGGCAACAAGCTACGCCTTGCCATCAGCGATGGGATTCCAAAACTAATACATGAGCCACTGATAGAAAAAGGCACGAATGATCGTATTCTTGTCGAGAATTTGTGTCAGATTGGTGGGAGGGAACCTGAGATCGATATTTGTTGGATTCCAGCTGCACCCGAATCCATCGAAAGGATGTGGTCGATTTGGGTCGCTCAAATTCATGATTTGATGGTGGCAGGATACCCCGGATGTTCGGGTTGTGGGGGTCCCGGTTCAGAGGGTGAATGGGACGAGATGGCTTCGCGCGCGCGCATGCGCGTGAAGTGAGGGGTTACTACGTAACCCCCACATTTTTTCACGCGTTACAATTTTCAGTAGCGTTTATTGGGGGTCCATGTTCGGCCGTCGTCCGGATGGGGAAATCGTGGACTTACTAATCGTGGAATCAGGAGCGAAGTCGAAAACGATTCAGAAGTACCTCGGCAAGGGCTGGATTGTTGCCGCATGTAATGGGCATGTGAGGGACTTGCCAACCAGTCGTCAGACAAAGGATGGCAAGAAAGCAATGTGGGCCTCATCCGTGGATAATTTACCCAATCCACCATGGGAGTGGACCGAAAATTCCGAGCGGACAATTGGTAACCTGTTGAGAAAAGCGCAAGAAAAGAATGTGGAAAATATCTACATCGCCACTGACCCTGATCGCGAGGGGGAATTCATAGCTTGGCAATTGGAACTGATTTTTACCGAGGCTGGGTTTGAAAATGTTTGGCGAGTAACATTCAATGAAATCACCAAGAATGCTGTGCAATCAGCAATTGATGCCAAAGGTGGTGTGAATCACAATTTGGTTTCTGCCGCCAAGGTTCGCAGGTTCATGGATCGCCTTGTTGGATTCCGAGCCTCTAAATTCAGCCGTTCATGGTCATTACCGGCAATGGGTCGGGTTCAAACTCCAACTCTCGGTTTTATCGTCGACAAGGAAATAGAGCGCGAGCAATTCGTTCCCCAGCCTTACTTTTCCGTTCATGCGGATGCTGGAGGCCTTCGCTGGAATGCACGCTTTCACGAAAAATCAGATGAGGGTGCATGGGTGGATGATAAAGGGAAATTTCACGCGAATCGTACCAATGATTCAGATTTGGCCCAATCTGCAGTACAGGCTGTTGCAAATGGATTGACCTTGTCAAGTGTTGAACCGGGGCAATACAAGAGCAACCCAGACCCACCATTTACAACAGACACACTTCTCATGAAAGCAGGTTCTGAAATGAATTGGAAACCTAGCCGTACCATGAAAGTGGCCGGCGAATTATACAATGCGGGACACATCACTTACATCCGAACTGATTCAACTCGAACCAATGCCGGTGCACGTGAAGATGTCAAGTCGTTCATCAGCCAAACTTGGGGTGAAGACCATTTGGGCAAAGGCGTCGTTGGACCTGATGTCAAGGGGGATGCAGGAAATGTTCAGGATGCCCACGAAGCCATTCGACCGACGAAACCTGCAGCACAATCCATTGAAGGTATTTCTTCTGAGCAATCGCGACTATACCGGCTGATTTGGGCAAGATTTGCAGCAAGCCAGATGAGTCAGAGTCAATATGAACGCCTATCGATGTCCGCTTCAGCCTCAGGTTTTGAGAAAACCTTCACCGCAACCGCGTCGTGGCGGGTACACCGTGGTTGGGAAGCCGCCTTTGAGGGCATCCGAAAGGAACCTGCAATTTCTCCACCTTCATTCGACACATCCGTCGGCCACGAATTGGCTTTGGATTCGCCTGATGGTGAGAAGAGTAACCCCGAGTTGGTAGAGGATGAAACCAAACCCCCACCAAGATTCAAGCAACACTCAATTGTTCAGAAGATGAAGGGTGAAGGGATTGGTCGCCCCTCCACATATGCCGCAACCATCACCAAATTGCTGAGCAGGAAGTATGTTCTTGAGGAAAACGGTTCACTATATCCTTCCGATAGTGGAAGGACACTGTGGCTTGAAGTGGCACCATTTTATGATCGCAGCAGCCACGGGATTGAGGGCCATCTGTTTGGAACAGAATTCACATCGGAGATGGAATCTAGCCTCGATGAAATAGAACTCGGAAACTCACAGGCACCACAAGTTTGGCACACCTTCGCTGAACATTTCCAAGGACTACATCTTTCAGCACTTGAAATGAAAAAGCAAAAACCCACCCCTAAACAATTGGATTATTTCATTCGAATCACAAGCCACCTACCAGATGAAGAAGTCAACAATTTCACTGGTGGAAAATCTGCGAATGACATGACGGGTACTGAGATTCGAGAAATTATTGATCAGATTAACCAAGCACATCCCGCAGAAAGCCAACCTGCTAGCGAAAAACAACTCAGTTGGATTGCTTCCTTGGCAGAAGGAGCGAATTTGAGCGAGTCAGAGGCATGTGCTCGGGTTGAGGCCGCAAATTTCGCAGAATTGACCGGTGGAAGAAACGGGACTGCGAGTAAGTTGATCGAATCCCTCCGTGAGTTGGCCAGTTCAACACCTAGAGAGGCGAGTGAAAAGCAACTCAACTGGATTAAGAGCATGGTCGAAAAGGCGGAGTTGAATGAATCAGAAGCTTGCCAATTGGTAGAAGTGGAAAATTATTCACAACTACAAGGTGGCTCTGGGGGTTCTGCAAGCAAACTGATCACCATCCTCAGGAAGCGCACACGCGGTAAGAAGAGCAAGGGTAAATCCGACAAATCTTGATTGTGGAAGGCGAATCCTGATAGGTCAAACACGATGGTCGAATGCCATGACCGGTCATGACTACGACGTCATCATCGTCGGCGCCGGTCCCGTCGGGGGGCACTTGGGCCGAATTTTGTCTGAACGTGGCCTAGAGGTTTTGATGCTGGAGGAACACCAAGAAATCGGCAAACCCTTCCAATGTGCTGGCCTTGTCACACCCTCAGCGATGAACCGGGTAGATTTGCACGATACGATTCTATCTGACGTATGGGGGGCACGTATCCACAGTCCGATGGGAACAAGAGTTGAAATCGGCGAACCGTCAATTCTTCGAACTCACGTTGTATGTCGGAAACTCTTCGATGAAGGATGTGTCCGACAGGCCATTGAAGCAGGTGCAACACTTTGGCTTGATAGTAAGCCAACCGATGCCGAAGTGGATGAAGAGGGCGTCACGGTTTCGATTCTGCGTGAAGGTGTAGACTGTACACTACGGGCCAAACTGCTTTGTGGCGCGGATGGGGTCCACTCTTGGACGCGCCGCCATTTCCGATTCGGCCGACCCAAGGAATTCATGATTGGCTTCCAAGCTGAACTCTCGGGTTTTGAGGGCCCCCCGGGTCGCCTTGAGATGTTCTCAGGCGAAGAAGTTGCACCGGGGTTGTTTGCATGGGCTATTCCCAATGGCGAAACCCATAGAATTGGAGTTTGGGCTCATCCCGAACGTTTGGAAGGCCGCTCTTGTGAAATGCTCTACGATGCACTACGCAACCATCCACTGTGGAAACATCGGTTTGAAAATACACATGAAACCGCTAGATTCTGCGGTCCTTTGGCAAGTGGTTTGCTTCGTCGAATCTACAAGAATCGCGTTCTTTTGTTTGGCGATGCGGCTGGCTTATGCAAGCCAACCACAGGTGGAGGCATTGGTCCTGGGTTCGATCAAGTTCATCTTCTAGCGGATAAATTGACCAAGGCGGTTGAAGCGAATAAACTCAGTGAGTCTAATTTGAAGCGTATTTGTAAACCGATGGAGAAGATGAGAAAGGAGCAAGAGAGGGCACGAATCCTGCGTGATTTGTTCGTTTCTTCGTGCAATGACGAGGAACTTGAACAAACGTTCCAGATATTTGCGCGCACAGATGTTATTTCACTCATCAATGAGGTTGGAGATATCGAAAAGCCAGTCCCATTGGGGATTCGCCTACTCAAGGATGTACCCGAATTCCGCCGCATGGCGGCTCGAGCAACTTGGGCTCTACTTACGGGTTAGGTGCTTGAATGGGAGAATCAAATTCCAATCGTATCGTGGAAGTTTCACTACGATGGCCGCCTTTTGACCCCAATACAGTTCGCGCCTCTGAGTTGCCTATTGCACGTGAAAAATTCCAAATCGTGGGCGATTCAGAATTGCCTTGCAACATCAGTATTGGAAATGAGTCGGGATTCCACATACATCGAAAGTTGACACAATCCAAGATTGATTTATCGGATGTTAGAGAATGGAAAACGTTGACCGAACGCATACCTAGGCGTGTTGAAAGAGAGAGGAGTGGTTGGTTCTTACTCCCTAGCAAGTTGCATCGCCAATCCCGCCGCCTCATACCATTTGCAGTCGTTGGAATCATCGCCTCACTCGCGATTCATTCGTTTGAACCTGCTTTGGTCAATTGGGGTATAGTCGACCAATCCTTTGCAGGGAGTGTACGCTTGGGTTTGTTGGATTATCCAATTCTGTTGCTCTTGTTTTTGCCTATTTTCTTCATTCCCATCATGATGAGGCTTAGCGCAAGTATCTGGGATTTTCGAAGGACACGAAAATTCCGAACCGATTCGCCTCAAGACCCAAAGATTTCGATTGGTAATCAGAGTTGTTTAGAATCAACAGCGGAGATTTCAGTTGAATTCCCCGAATTTCGTGAAGGTTGGAATGCGGCTAGCGCATATATCCAAGTGGGTTTGCTCAATCCAAGACGGCCCATGTTGCTACACGCATTGGGGCGAAAGGAAGGCCAACAAAACCCTCCAGGGATTTCCACCCCGCTATCCATCCGTCAATATGCGCATTCTGAACTTGGCACCGGTTTTGGAGAATCTACCCCCTTAGAAGGGCCAGATACCAAGCGGTTGTTCCTATCTCCTCATTCAGTTCAGGCAAGGGGGGACGTCACAGAAGTCCCACTTGAAGGGGGCAAGGTTAGTCTGCCGATGCCAGACGGAAATTGGCCAGGGAGTGAATATCACCCCTTGATTGCGGTCCACTGGGAGGTCATTATTCGCATCAAGCGCGATCATGATGGCCCCCTTCTTTTCGTTAAACCACTATTGATGAAGCACGATGGCAGCGATTGCATCATCGACGATATGCCCACGCAATCGGGACGCAGTGAGTTGGCGGACAGTTGATGTCCTGAAACCTTCTGGCGGGGTCATGCGGAGGATTTTGCATGCCCTTTTGCTGGTAATTCTGCTTCTCTCTTCGGGTTGTTTGGGCCTACTGGATGGCGAAGATGATGATTCGAATGAGGTCAAGGAAGAATCGCTGGAACTATCGCTTTCTGAAATCCCCGACTTTGCATTCGATCAACGAATTGTGTTCACAGGCCAATGTAATTGCCAAGATGTGGGGGGAGTTGTTGAGGCAACGATTGCCAATGGATTGGTTCAAGGGGCAGTCACTCTGAAAGAAACGGGCGAATTTACAGTGGATTTCGGAATTCTCCCATCTGGCACATACAATGTGCAGGTTTCGATGACTAGTGAAGGCGGTACCCATCATTCTGTATACGCAATTGTCACGGTTGGTTCCCCTCCAGAAGACCCTGTTTCAATCTCTGCATTCCCACCTGTGGTGTATGCTGAATCGGGTGAAAGTTCAATCGCCCGTGTGAAAATTGTGCATGCTGCTCCCAACACTTGTTTCGGTGAGTGGGAGGATGAATTGGAACGAAGGCAGGAAGCGAATATCGTGGGAGAATACGGGGTAGTTCAGCTAGACGAAGTTGTATCCTCATTCAACGGCACTTTCACCATTTCTTGTGGGACCACAGAAATCTCCACGGCCACCGCTTCAGTCTATGTTTACATTTTTTCTGAAGAAAATCCCGACTTAGATGGCGATGGCATCCCCGATGAATTTGATCGATGTCCAGAGAGTAGCGTTTCTTTCGAATCGAATACTAACAATGACATTGATGGTGACGGTTGCTATGACATCTCTGAAGACACCGATGACGACGATGATGGTCGACCTGATTCTTCGGA
>DAVT01000103.1 GCA_002505685.1 Euryarchaeota archaeon UBA501
AAATCAAAGAATGGTTTGCTGAAAAAAGAACTCAACTTGAAATGCCAATTTATGGTTCAGTCGATATCCGTGATGCCAATTGGAAAGTTGCCGTGGTAGATGCGAATCAATATCCAGCAGGTTTCAATAATTTGCAAGATGGAGACATAGGACAACACTTCCGGGATGCCATCGGAGGTGTAAGACACGTCCATATTTGGCCGGAATCCCACACGCGCAATCCTGCATATGAAGCGCATTTGAAATCCTTATCCAATATATTGGAAGCAGAGGGATATGCAGTCACCGTCGGTATCCTTGAGTACACCGGCGGTCAACCAGTGAACGTCAATGGTGCTGTTCCTGACTTGATTCTTCTCAACAACGACCTCACGGATGGCCCCCTTCCCGATTTAGGAGTGCCAATCTTACCTCCTCCAGAAATGGGTTGGTATCAACGAAGAAAGTCGGCACACTTTAGGGCGGTCGAATCACTTGTTGAGGAAATTTCTGAACTGCTTGGTATTGACCCCTGGCTTTTATCCACAAAGTGGTTTTTTTCAGAGGGTAAGTGCCTAGACAAGGATACATGTCGCACATTGTTAGCGGCTGAAGCCGATGAATTCTTGAACCAATTACAATCAAAATATGATCAATATGGTATCTCTGGGACACCTACAATTTTTGTGAAAAACGACTCTGGTACGTTTGGTTTGGGCATTATCGAAATAACATCGGGTGAGGAATTGCTGAGTTTATCCAATCGCAAGTTGCGCAAACTAACCTATGGGAAAGGGGGCAATGAGGCTGAAGATTTCCTCTTGCAGGAAGGTGTGCCAAGTGCACTAGCGTGGAATGATATGGTCATAGAGCCAGTTGCATATTGTGCCAATGGCCAAGTAGGTGGCTGGTTTTATCGGGCCAATGCCAAAAAAGGAGAGATGTCGAATCTAAACAGCCCATCATCGATTTTTGTTCACCCCAGCGAAATCGAGGATGAAGCCATTGCTTCAAGGCGAAAAAATTGGCACATGTTGGTTGCTGAAATTGCCATGCTTGGGATTGCAATAGAGGCTCAATCATTCTGATTCTTCAGTTTCCATTTCAGGTGGTGTGTCCATGCCCATAATTTCGTAATTTGAAGGGAACAATGCAACCAATACTCCTGCAATCCCAACTGCCAATGCGGGCCAGAACATTTTGTAGGCAATGGCCATTTCTAGTGCGATTGCAACTAAAAGGAGGCCCCCAAGATTGGAAATCCATACCAAGCGCTTGAATGTGGCCAAGCCAACCCCCTTTGTCGTTCCAGACATAGATTCTGGACCAAATTCTGCTCCAAATCTGACTGGTTTTTGGTCTGCCATGGTACCCCCTCTAGTCCCCAGTAATCAATTCTTGTCACCGGTCAATCATGATGATTGCATCCGTCGGGCAGGCCAAAACACATAGTCGGCAACCCGTACAAGGGTCCCTCAGTATCTTGGCCTTTCGATTCACATCAATGTTGAGAATTGGGCTCGCCAAAGGAGTATCATACAATTCAATGGCATCATCATCACACACAAGCGTACATTGATCACAACCAATGCACAATTCCTCCTTGACAAAGGCCACAGTGCCAGGTCCCCCCTTCACCTTTTCACGCGCCTCCGTGCGCATCGAATTGAGTGCTAGTCGAATTCTTGCAGCTTCGTTGAGCCGCCTCAAATCCAACTCCTCGCGAGTGGTCATGGTGCTACGGGGAGGGCTGAACTTCACAAAACTTCCTAAGCGAAAAACGTCAACCAAAGTGGATGTATCGAAATGAGGAGTGCTACAAAGAATCCAGCCAAAGTCCCCTTCGCCATATTGGGTCTATCATATCCAAGCGCGATTAGGATCAGAAAAAATCCGATGATTAAATCACAAACCATGCCAATCCAAGCTGCTTTCCAAGACAGGCTAATGGCAACGGTCAGAGTCGCAACGGGCCCAATCATGAATCCAGAAATCCAATCGCTGTCAACCGTAGTCAACCCGCTCACGCCTGTTTCTTTGCTTCAACCTGACGTGCGAGGAAAGACACTACGTCGAGGATTTCGAAATCGTGCTTTGGGTCACCTTCAAACTTCAGACATTCAAAGTGAGAGACACACTTCGGACAGGAGGTGAGCATGATGTCTGCTCCTGTTGCACGAACTTCATCAAATCGCTGAACACGTAGCGCCCGACTGTCTTCGTTGCAAGACATCATGCTGGAGACACCACAACAGAGGGCATCTTCCCCATGGTGTTCCATCTCGACCAAATCAACACCCTCTACGGCATTGACTAGATTCCTTGGCTCATCATAGATTTCCATTTGCCGACCCAATCTGCAAGGGTCATGGTAAGTTACCGTAACATCTTCCTCGGCCTTGAGATTCATGTCAAAACCGTTCTCGATAAGGAATTCAGTCGTATGCATAACTTTGATTCCATCCAGTTGGTAATCCTTGGCAAAAGTGCGGAAACACTCGGCACAACTTGAGACTAGTGTGTCGATTCCACTGGCCTGAATTTTCTTCTGGTTGTAGGCCTTCAATTTTTCAAAGACTTCATCCATGCCTTGCCATTTTTGGTCATGCCCACAACACTTCAGGAAATCTCTTCCGAGGTAGGACACTTCTTTTTCCATTTCTTCGAACAAGGTAAATGCAGAAGTGGTTGCATCTCCAAGATTCATATCGCCTTCGTTAACATGGCTGAAAATCATCTCTTGATCCAAATAATCCACGCAACCGGGATAATACCCAATGCTTGAGTCAATTGGGTAGTCCTCAACCGAGATGAAGTCTGAATCTCGCTCCTCTTCCGCCTCAGCCGCGAGGACGGCTTGCAAAACAGTGTGAGGGATATTCGATGCTGGTGGCCCTCCGACAATCAAAGCTCTTCGCATGTCGACATAGGAGTCATAATCCACCAATTGTGGGCAGGCATTGGTACAAGCAGAGCAAGTAAGACAGGAATACATTGGAACTCCATCGTCTTCATTGTTCCAAGAATTGTAGATGATATTCAGTTTGTCACCCGCATTGAACAATCGCACAGGGCAAGCATCATCACAAAGGTCGCATCCATAGCATTTGTTCATCTCATACTCATATCCGCGAGCCATGCTGCGCATGAGCATGAATACAACTGCCCCCACACCGAAACATGGGATGAAGAGGGAGTAAATCAGTTTGGCATCCAAACTCTTTGGATTCTTGTGATAGGTGGGATTTTCCACCATGTGTTCCGATAGAGATGCGATGTCTAGGCCGATGTCGGCTCGAGTCAGATTGGTAGGGTCGTCACGGTTCAATGCTTGACCGTTTTCTCCAATTAGCAATGGCTGATAGGCGACAACATTCACTCCTGCGAAAACAGTGTAGGATGAGTTGACTCCGGACCAAACGGTAGAGAAGGAAATCTCATAGTCGCCCGGTTCAAGTTTCAGCATTGAATTTTCACACACACCATCTTTGATTATCTCTCCAGAATTTTTGTGTGAGACAGACAAGGACCCTGCACCTTCTCCGATGCCCCACTCACTGGATCGCTCATTGCATGAAAAATCCACATAAACGGTCTCGAGACCGAAATCTTCGATTTGGAGACCCCATGTATCTGAAATGGGGACTTCACCGGTTTCATCATTTCCAACTTCGGCCCAGTCTTGCGCTATACCATTTCGACCGACTGAAGTGTCAGTGTGGTGGTTGACACCACTGAAATCGATCAAATTTTCCTGAGTCGGCTGATAGATGCCCCAATTCAAGAAATGTTCAGCAGTTACCAAACAGAAATCTGAACGGCTATACGCATCTTCACCCTCAAACTTTGACTTCTGCCATACGGGGTTTGCAATACTATCTTCGTACGTTAGACAATCTTCCTCGATGACTTCCCAGTGGTGTCCTTCATTGATGTCGACAAGAGTGTCTACAGGTTGCCCTCTCAATTCCTCCAATGCGGATACCTCTTCCATTGCACCTAGTCCACCTTGGTCCCAAAACCCATTGTTGTATACTGGCCATGTGACCGAACAAAGAATCACGGTCACAATCAGAGTTCCGAGTGAAATTTGTTTGCCCAATTTAGGGGTCGTTCTGGCCCCAATGGATTTGACCATGAACCATCTTATTCCCATATACATGGCAATCCATAAGAAAATCCCGGTCAATATCCACGGTACTGCGTTGAACACTTCCGCTAACCACGGCGCCCGAGTACCACAATTGAGGCCCGCATGCGAATTCAATTGACAGAAATCGGTTCTGTTTTTCCCATATAATTCTAGGAAAATATTGATTGAAAATACACTGATGAACCAAACGTGAGCGAGGTAAACGGCCCCCCATGTCGCAAACCAAGGATCTTCCACACCGCGCTTTGCCCGCCCACCCAAGAATGGGGGGAGTGTCAAAATCATCACAGGTAGACCTGTGATCGCCGCACCCCACCAAGCAGCATTCCAAGCGATTACCGGTTGCCCAAAGAACGCTCCAATCGGCCCGGCAGGGATATCAAATTGAGGTAGATATTCACCCCATCTAAGATACCCATAACTGAATAGAACATACCAGTCAGGGAATACGAATCCTGCCTGTGCATAGGGGTCAGCAGCGCCGTGTAGTGGAGGTGGAATCAACCAAGAATAAAATCCCAATACTGCAACCATCGCTGCGAGAATAATCCCATCTCGCAGGACTTCATGGGGCCAAAATGCATGCCCGACAAAGACACGTCTCCGCTCATTGTCTGCGGATTGGAGACTGTCCTTCTCACGAACATATGTGTCCGCGATCCGGCCGAGATTCTCAATTAGTCCCATATATTTCAACTCCGATCAATGTGGCTCCGCAATTCCTTGTACCCACACAATAAACAAGTGAATCAAAATCAATGTTGTGACGATTACAGGTAAGATGAAAACGTGAAGGAAGTACATTCGAGTCACGGTTTGGTAACTCAAACTGGTGCCTCCAAACATTGCACTGGCGACCCAAGGGCCGATTAGAGGTGTACTGTTTGCCATGTTGATTCCAATGGTTGCAGCACCGAATGCCAAACTATCCCAAGGCAGGAGATAACCTGAGTAACCAAAGAAGATCGTGAAGAACATCAATCCAACTCCGATAAGCCAGTTGAGTTCACGAGGGTTGCGGTATGCTCCAGTGAAATAGACTCTACACATGTGCAAGAATACAGCAGCCACCATGAAATGCGTCGTCCAGTGGTGGATTGAACGAATAATGTATCCAAATGGCAATTGGGTCATGATGAATTCCATACTAGAATAGGCAGGAGTGGGGTCACCTTCGCCCCCTGGGACATAATATATGCCAAGGATAGTACCTGTGATAACTAGAATGATGAATGCGAGGAATGATATTCCACCCAAACAGTACAATGGATACCAATACCAAATAATCCTCAACTTGTATTTTTCAGCATGCGTGAGTGGCATTTGCCTATGCATGCTATGGTAGGCGTCACGGGACATTGCCCAGTAATCTTGAACTCTAAATCGAGTATCAAGCCAAGAAAACGCCCAAAGGAATGATTTCTCAACAAGTCCCAACTTACCAGTTGACTCGACAGCTCGGAGAATTTCTTTCCGAGGCATCTCTTCGTTTTCCTTGCGAAGAGTAAATGCAACAATCACAGTAATGACGGCGATAAACAAACCCAATAACCAAACTTGCAGCATCTCATTTCACCTCAATCACAGAATGTATACCATTCCTGGTATGTTGAAAGTCCCTTGATCACATCGTCCTCTACATTGAACGGTATCAGTGGCAAGCCAACAGGAGCAGGACCTCCAGTAAGACGGACACCAAAATAATCGAAAGTAGAACCATTGCTTCTGTTTCTGTTCCTATTCTTTTCAAGCATGGTGGGGTCGTATCTTGATGAGTGGCAAATGCAGAATAGTTTGTTTCCTCCCGCATCCACACCACCGGGTAGCCACGTGTCAGCAGTGAAATCGTTGGCTACGAGTTGCCACCCAGGGATGCAGCACAAGTGCGGACATCGACTGAACATTAGCAGAATATTGTCATGTGGTTGCAATGAAGTGTCGGGACTACCATCTTCGAGTGTAACATCGAAAATTTCCCGGCCATGGCCGATGAAGGTTCCAGCGGCGTCGTATCCTTCTCCATATTGTATACGTGGGACACCCTCGGCTGGTGGCTTGGACTCATTTTCTTCATGGGGTACGTAGACGATGTTTACTGGCATCCCACTCCAAACACCCTGGGCACCGGCCATACCAGTGTTTGATTTTGCAGCCTCAGCCACGAGATGAGATTTCTGCATCTCTTGCTCGTGCATAGACCCATACCAGACCACATCTTCTTGTCCCTTTGGCACCCAATACTTTACTCCAGTATCTTCGCCACCGGTATCGGCCTGTCCCATCAAGAATGAAGCAAAGCCCACTGTCCCTAGGCTAGCCATTGCGATGGCGCCACCGGCAGCGTTGAAAGTATACTTCATAAAGCGACGGCGGTCGAGAATGGAAGAATCTTTTCCCTCTTCTGGATTGTGTGAACCAGGTGCGGGTCTGAGACGGAATTGCCTTGCCATATTCACACCTCGTAGTTCTTCCAGCTTTCTGGGTCCTTCGGTCCGATGTACTTGTTACGTCGTTGCTTCACAATCAGCGTATCAGGCATGACCCACTTCAGGTATACAATACCCATGATAATGAGGGTGGTCAACATCATTGCCATGAAGAACGAAAGCATCTGTTGGTCCCAGTGGTTAAACAGGCCGTAGGCCAATCCCCCAGACCAATAGATGGTCCAGAAGAGGCCCCAAACAAAGACAATCGTTACCAACCAAGATGAGGCGCTTGGGGATGTGCTTGAACGAACAATGGTCCCCGGCTCTGGTGTATTGAAAACACCATGGTCGACTGCGGTCACGTATTCTTCTTCCGTGAGGTTAACTCCCTCTAGTGCAAACCTAGCATCCTCAATGCTGACTTCCCCAGATTTGACTTGGCGAAGCAAACGCACGACGATATCTTCACTCAAAGTTGATCACCTCGACGCAAATGTTTCATCCTCAATCGAACAAGGTTTGAACGGCCTTCATAGTGACGACTGAATCCATACCGTAGGAAGAATCCACAGAAGATGATTACAGCAACTACTGCACCAAATCCAAGGAGGCCAAGCCAATGTGCTCTGAAGGGTGCCCCCATGTGGTGCAAATCGACATGACCATGGTCTGCCTCAGGCGGTGCAACATCACCATTGCCGGCGAAGATGGTCCTTGTCGAACCATCATCCTCACCTTCTCCTACCGAGAAGGACAAGCGATTCCATGCATCTCCTGTTGGTGCCCCATCACCGTTGACGCTATTTCCTGCCAACCAAAATGTGATGTCTCCGCTACCTGTTGTTGGTGCGGTCCAAGTGAATAACCAAGATCTGTCACTGGGATTATTTCCCGCTTCAGTGTGTGTAAGGGTGCTTGTATCATCATCTCCATTTTGCACCATGTCTTCATACCCTTGTCCAGCACCTAGGTTACCGTTCGATACTCGCAAAGAGAATCCTGCTGATGCGGATCCACCCATTTCAGGACCTCCAATAATTTGGATTTTCATGGTATAGACTGTATCTGCGGCATATTGGTAAGGCACGTCTGCAATCATTACTGTCACGGAATCATCCGGTGCTATTGCATTCCCCGAATGGCAGGTGCACCCAGTTTTGGCAACGTCTGTATCGCCCTCCGCTTCATCACCAACAATACCAGATGGAACCGCTTGAGACGAACCAGCAACGAACAGTAGAATCAGCAGTCCGATAAGGACTCGTCGGGTTCTGTGTGCTGATGTCAAGTGAGCAAGCCTCGGTAGGTATTACTCACCTACGGTGAGAGTCGCTTTGAATGTCCACCATAAACGTTGCCTAATGAATACATGCCAAACAGACGCAGTAAGGCGAATTTCCCAGATTCAAATGGGGACACTCCGCCGATGTCCTGAAGAGCCTAAAACCCCTCCCAGAGCCATGTCGGGGCCAACTTGGGAGAATACATACAACCTCACTGACAAACAATTCTCAGATTTAGAGGACGCTGAGGCCATGATGGAGCGAATGGATTTGAATGGCGCCGAGCACCTTCTTCTATCCATGTTAGAGGAGAATCCAGATTGTGTACCCGTACTCTCCAATTTGGGGCACCTATATGGCAAGCACTTGTCAGAATTCGAGACCGCTGTAAAATATTATGACATGGTTCTTGAAATTGAACCAGATAATGCATGGGCGAGAGATGCACGAAGAAGATATTCCAGATATATCGGCCGCGAATAATCAACAATCCTCATGGCCTCTCTCGATTACCGAGTAGTATGCAGGAGGGTGAGTTGCTCATCGCCGGGGTCGGCTCACTCGGTTGCACTTGGGCAAAAGCAGCTCAATCGCATGTTTCTGCATGGGTAGATCTGGCTTTAATCGATGCTGACAATCGTTCGATGGAAGGGGCAAGACACGCCAACTGCCTACTTTTGGGCGAGACACCCTCAGAAGTCGGTTGCGCTGGGATGCCCCAATTGGCAGAAGCACGCATGCGTTCCCTTCAACCGATTACATCCCACTTCCTTGAGCAGGCTGAATTGGTATTATTGTTGACCGGACTTGGCGGAGGATCAGGCTCAGGTGCTGCAATTGAATTTGCAAGACAGGCCACACAATCCGGCTGCATGGTCATCTCTGTAGCGGCCATGCCATTTGAGGCCCAAAGCCAGCGTCAAAAAATCGCTGAAGACGCACTTTCAAAACTGAGCAAAGTTAGTGACGTTTGTGTGGAACTAAGTCTTGATCGGTTGGCTTGGCAAGCCCGTGAAAGAGGTGTGGATTGGCAGCAAGGTTCAGCATGGCTCGAAGAACTCTGTGAGGGTCTGATGCGGACACTGGCAAAAGTTGGCCTAATCAATCTTGATTTAATGGACCTGAAAGCAATCGTTTCGAAAACAGGTGGCTCAACTTTGTTGGTGGCTGAGGGTCACTGTGACGAAGCCGAGGCCCTATACAAACGGGCTCGCTCATCACCGCTCGCTGCCTTGCCCATAGAGGGTGCAAGAGGATGCTTACTACAAGTTGAAGGTGGTCCCCATATGACATTGAAACAAGTCGAAGCAGTCGCCGATGCATTTACCAAGGGATTGTCATCAGATGCTCAGGTAATCATCGGCGCTAGAGTCAGCCCGGAGTTGGGAGATCGGATGCGGGTTGTCGCTGTAGTGAGTGGATTGCCCAAAGGCGATTGAAGTTCAATCAATCGAAGTCATCATCCTCAAGAACAGGGTCAGGGATATCGACCAACTCAATCTCAAAATCCTCCTCATCATCTTCCGCATCTTCTCCAACTTCTACCTCAGAATCCTCGGAAAATACCCCCTCAGGTTTCGCTTTTTCAACCTCATCAATTTCAACTGCTAGTTCTTCTCTGGCGGAATCCAACCACTTGTCAAGGTGACCGATTCTCCAACCATGGATTGCAATCATGGTAGTGGCTGTAATCAGGTGACCAATGCCAATGGTTGTCGACACACCCAATGTGCCAATTGCACCTTCACTTAACCTTGAACCGAGGACTGAAATCATTGCGATTGATCCTGAATATGCCATGCCAAACGAAAGTCCCCAGAAAATGGCATTTTTCCGGTTGAACATTTTGAAACCCCTCTGATGACTTCCTTTGGCCAGGCTCCAAATGGCGGCAATGACTGTGATAATCATCAAGATAAATTCTTCCAGTATGAGGAAAAGACCCCATTCATCAAACATGAATCTCCTTGCTGCACTCAGCAAATGCCATGTCACAAACAGTTGCATGAACAGCCCCCATGCGAATCCAAATGCTGCAGTATCCTTTCGCTTTGAATCAGCTATCCGGCCCTCTGTGGTTCTCCAAAACAAGATCACTTGTAGTGCGACCGCCACCAATGCGAATGTCACAGGACCCAGTTTTTCAAAGAACGACATATCCTCGGAATTCTTGGCTCCTGAGACAAGTAACCAGTAAGTTACCAATGCGAATATGGCGATGATGATCATGTGCAAAGACGTCGATGTAAAGCGCTTGGAATTCTTCTCTATCGATGCGATTTTGACTGCTCTCCCTTCAACAAAAATACGCAAACTGGTCGACAAAGCACGACCTTGTGCGAATGACCAAATTACAAACATTCCAGCGATTGCAATTCCCCAGTAAACCGCTTGATCCTTCCCGGATTCACTCGTCAAAAACATTGCAATCAATGCGAACGGTAGCAAACCTAGCATCAAAGGAGAAATCCAGGCAGATACAATACGAATGAAATATAGCAGAATTTTCTCCACCAGCGATGTATTTTCCGGCAAGGGCTGGAAATGGCTGAATTTGTGAATCACACTCATTTCCTGCATCCATGCAGTGAGTGCATAACCAAGCGAAAGGCCGATGTAGCCCGCAATTCCAATGGCAAAGAACGTATCTGAATCGGAGGCAGACACCAGATACAGGAAAAATCCAGCCACACCAATCAAGATTACATGTGGCAATGTCGATGGGTTCAGCAAGTTGAGTACAACATCCGTGACAGTGGGTGCCTCAGCCTGCTCTTCACTTTCGTCCATCGGGCACTGCGACGGTACGAGGCCTGTTAAGTCCGACGCCTGTCGGAGCACCATGGCGAAGCGATTGACGAAGGCATTACGGGGCAAGCGTCGTTGGATTGGCCTGATCGTTCCAAACTGTAATTCGCGGGGCGAATTGGAAAAAATCCTCGGAGATTTCGCACCCTCAGATGAATGGAAGTTGGTGGTATTTGAGGGTGAAAAAGCAATCATGAAAGTTCCTATTTCAGATTTGGATGATTGGCGAACAATTCTCGACAGATCGGATTCCGAAATGCATTCCGTCACAACATCGGGTAAAATCCGCTTGGTTAAGGAAAGGATGGGTCTAATATAACCACTCTATAGAATTAAAATCATTTGTTTTTCAGTTCCCTGCATAGCCATATTGATGTGCTGAAGTGTTTTCGCCCAACCATGGGAGCAGGAGGCGACGCACCAAGCGTACCTATCTGGGATATGGCCGTATTGGCTGGAGCAACATTGTTCATTTCGACATTGGTCATCGTCTCCCCTTGGACACAGCCTGAAACCTATGCTTTGGACGGCAAGGAGGAGGTCCTATCGATACATACTGGAATTTCTCAAGCAGGACTCACATTCGAATCCGCTTGCGTTGGTGCATTAACTGCAGATTCTCAGGTAGATGACACATCTGAGTCATGTGACACTTTGTCGATTTGGATCATCCCACATGATGGTGAGGAAAGCTGGGATGGTAGTTTGGATGATGCTGAAGAAATCATCTTGCTCAATCAGGGTGATTCTGAAAGCAATGTTGATACAAACAATAAATTGGATACTGGAGAATATAGGTTAATTCTGGAGGGAGAGGGCCAATACACGTTTGAAGCAACGGTCAACCGAACCATCCCTCACGAATTTGTGCCCGCAATAATTGGATCACTGCTACTTGTTTGGGGTATATGGAGAAAGCAGCAGGAAGACGATAGCAACTAGTTCCAAACCCATCTCCACTCCTCATTCAGTTCTGTGGTTCCATTTATACCGAGCAAACGACCGTCACTTGCGATGCCAAATGACTCGGGCTCCCCTTCACAAAGCGTCATCCGCATACCTGCAAAAAATGAACTCAAAATTTCATGAGTGGGTAGTTCATTCACCATCGGGTGGACTTCAAGTGTTGATGCAATCGATGCATGAATTACAGGAATCAACTCCTCGACATCGATGTCAACCAATTCATTCCAACCCATCGTCTTATCAATTCCTGTAATCGGTTCGCGATTCAAACCTATTCCCAGCGCAACCGTACTTTGCCGACCCTTGGTTCGACCTTGAACCAAGATGCCACACATTTTCCCAACCGTTTCTTTGGTCCTCAACCAAATGTCGTTAGGCCACTTTACGCGAATTCCAGCAGATTCTAGGGCTGAGCAATGTACCCATGAGTGACTAGGCAAGCCAAGATTTAGGAATACTGAAAGAGTATCCATAACAGATAGGCAAGCAGCAAATTGCAAGTCCGAAGGCGACCTATTTATAGAATCATCGGGTAATTTCCAACTGCCCATTAAGCTCCCTTTTTGGCCGATCCATTCCCTGCCTCTGTACCCTCTGCCGGAGATTTGGTTAGCACTGACAACTAGAGTCCCTTGAGATACACCCTCTCCCTCAAGGATTTCATCATTGGTTGATTCACAGGATTCTAATCGAATAATCTCTGCATCTTCAAACGGCCTCCAGCACGCAATGGCCGTCAATAGTTCATCTCCAACACGAACGGAGGATAGATTCCTCGTTGCCCATCCGGACTTCCGCCACAATTGGGGTATTCGAGCGCCAAGCTGATTCGAACTGTGGATAAGATACACAACGCCACCTCGGTTCAGCAACCACGGCTCATCGTCCAATACACGCAAAAGTTCCAACTCACCTTGTTGTTCTACAAGTGCCGATTCTTCAAGCGGTCCCAGTTTTTCTCCGGGCGCCGGATCAAGATATGGCAGATTCCAAGCGATAACATCGACTCCTTTCTCCGGAAACCATGCGACTCCATCCCCTGGTCCACCTTCACTGACCTGCGTTATTTTGCAGTCGTTGGCGGATGCATTTCCAATGGTCGTAGCCACTGCAAGTGGGTTGATGTCGCAGGCCAAAACTTCCCAACCCCGAGTGGAGGATGAAAGTGCAATTGCTCCACTACCACATCCGATTTCGAGCAGCCTCCGGCCTCGCCCAAAACCCTGCTCGGCGAGCACCCGATCAAGCAGTACCGTATCCTCTCTCGGAGGGTACACAGTAGGGGCAACCGTCAATTGAATTTCTTCAAGGCCGTAGGCCTTCCAGCATACGGCATGGCCTGGGCCCTTGGTGTATTCAACTTCACGTTCAATTGTCAACTGCCGCGCACTCCCTCGTCTAGCAACCATCCGTAGCGCATTAATCTGAAGTACATTCGCCAAACCTTTATGTCGAATTCCACCGAGCGATTCATGTTGGGCGTCGGTTCCCCGTGACGCTTGGTACGGTTTTTCGTAGGCGTAGCCTATGGCGTAACCCTT
>DAVT01000034.1:0-15684 GCA_002505685.1 Euryarchaeota archaeon UBA501
GGACGCCTTCTGCAGCATCAATTGCCATATCCAGTGGCTCCATTTCTTCATCGAACCAATGAATCATCTGCGGATTGTTATTTGCATCTACTTGCAACACAGCATCTTCTAATGCGACGTACAACCGTCCATCTTCTGGATGAATTGCGGTATCTTGTACCTCCAAATCAAACCGGAATGATGTGACTAAATTGTCGGCAGGCCTGAGGGCTTCAATCACGACATCTGTGACCGTTGACCCTCCGGGGAGAACCCACCCTGCATTCGAATCACTATTTGGGGAAAGGCGCCCAGTATGTGGGTCACCATTGATGAAATCATTCTGCTGTCCAAAACTTCCGAGACCGCGCCAATCTAGTATGCTGGCTGGTGCATCAGGAAGAAGCAATTGGGGTTCCTGAATCCAAGTACCATTTGAACCGTTGACTCTGACTTCAAACGTCAAATTCGAAATCTCGGCCCCCGGGGCGAAATCGAACATCAAATTGCTCATCGCCATTTGAGATGTGGCCGCATTTGCTCCGGTTGCATCCATGCGCATCCAACCGGTATCGTTGCTGCCTTCACTGCCCCACTCAGCCATAATTCCTGCATGTGCGCTGGCGGTTGGAAGAGTCGCTAAGGGAGTCCATGACGCGAGAATCATCAAGCAAACCAATGTCAGGGCCCGGCGACTAGCGAGAGTGCTCATGGGGTGGGCTGGCTTTCGCGAGCCATTTGAAGGGTGTGGCTGGTTGTGCCGGATGGTATACTAGTATACCACTACCACACTGAAGCGTATTTTGGAGACATTATTTATCTCGACTTACATGATATTGGCACTCAGTCTCCCGAACGGTGAAAAACATTTGATTTGCTGATAATCGGCGTATGCCAAACAAAACGAGGGGAAAGGGAATAGAGGGGACGGTAAGCCGGAGAATTCGGAGGGGAGAGTATGTCGGAGGAACAGTTCCGAAAAGATGCGTTGGAGTATCACGCTTCAAGCCCCCCTGGGAAGATTACGGTTCTCCCTACCAAGCCGCACTCAACACAACGCGAGTTGTCTTTGGCATATTCCCCGGGAGTTGCCTATCCCTGTCTGGAAATCGAAAAGGATCCCAAGAAAGCCATGGAGTATACCTCTCGAGGAAATTTGGTGGCTGTTATTTCTAACGGGACTGCAGTTTTAGGCCTAGGAAATATTGGTCCATTAGCCGGGAAACCAGTGATGGAAGGCAAGGGTCTTTTGTTCAAGGCCTTCGCTGACATTGATGTTTTTGACATCGAAGTAGATACCGAAGATATCGATGAATTCGTAGAGACTGTTAAACGGATTGCTCCGACGTTTGGTGGCATCAATTTGGAGGATATCAAAGCGCCTGAGTGCTTTGAAATCGAAAAACGACTAGTCAAGGAACTCGACATACCCGTCATGCACGATGATCAACATGGCACGGCGATTATTTCTGGAGCCGCGCTGCTAAATGGATTGGAAGTGGCCGAGAAGAAAATCGGGCAAATCAAAGTCGTAATTTCAGGTGCTGGTGCGTCAGCATTGTCCTGCGCTGAACATTACATCCGTCTCGGTGTCCGTAAAGAGAATATGATCATTTGTGACTCTGGTGGCATTTTGACAAAGAAGAGAAAAGATGCTGGTGAACTGAACAAATACAAATCGAAATTTGTTAGAGATATTCCTGATGGCGGTGTAGGGGATGCATTGGTGGGTGCCGATGTTTTCCTCGGTTTGTCAAAAGCAGGTGTTGTGTCAGGCCAAATGGTTGCGAAAATGGCTGCACGCCCCCTGATTTTTGCTCTGGCCAATCCGACCCCTGAAATTATGCCAGAAGAGGTCGCGGCTGTACGGGATGATGCCATCATGGCCACAGGAAGATCTGACTATCCAAATCAAATCAACAATGTTCTCGGGTTCCCATACATTTTCAGAGGGGCATTGGATGTTCAAGCAGATGAAATTACTGAAGGAATGAAGATGGCTGCTACAACGGCATTAGCTGAACTTGCGAAGATGCCTGTGCCTGATGATGTTGCGGCAGCCTACGGTGGGGCTCAAATTCAATTTGGGCCAGACTATCTGATTCCGAAACCCTTCGATGCGCGAGTCTTGATTTGGGAGGCGAGTGCGGTGGCCCAAGCAGCCGTTGAGGAAGGGGTGGTTTCTCCGGAAATTGCGAAGTCATTCGATGTTGAAACTTATCGCCATCAATTGGAAGGTCGATTGGGTCTAACACGTTCGATCATGAGAGGAGTCATTGAGAAAGCCGGTCGCTTACGGCAACGCATCGTATTCACAGAAGGTGATCATCCCACCATGCTAAAGGCTGCTGCACAGTGTATCCAAGAAAGAATCTGTTTCCCGATATTGCTTGGTAGATCGCATGAAATTGCTGCGGCAAAAGAAGCACTTGGGCTTGATTTCGTGTGTGAAGAAATTGATCCCCGTGAAGACCCGCGAAGGCGTGGTGTATACATGGAAGAATTGCAGAAAAAACGCGGCCGAAAGGGAGTCACCTTAACCGATGCAAAACGATTGCTCAAATCGCGGGTTTGGTTTGGTTCAATGATGGTCGAAATGGGGGACGCTGACGGGATTATTGGTGGAATATCCCGAGACTACCCAGAATTTTTGAAACCGTGTCTTGCGACGATTGGGATGTCTGAAGATGCACACCGAGTCGTTGGCACCTACATGATGACAATCAAGGGTCAATTGATGTTCATTGGAGATGCTACAATCAACATCTATCCCGATGCTAGAACTCTAGCTGAAATTGCCGTACAGACCGCAAGAGTTGCACGCAGGTTTGGAATTGAACCACGAGTTGCGTTGCTATCATTCTCCAACTTTGGTTCATCCGGCCAATACAGAAGTGAGCGAATCGAAGATTCTCTCGAAATGGCAAGAGAACTTGATCCATCGCTAATTATTGATGGACCTATGCAAGCCGACACCGCACTTGTTCCGACGATTCAAGAACAATATCCATTCATGACATTGGGTGGGCCTGCGAATGTATTGATCTGTCCAAATTTGGCTTCGGCAAACATCTCTTACAAACTACTCCAACGGCTTGGGGATGCAGAAATGACGGGGCCGATCTTGGAAGGAATGGCGAAACCTGTTCACGTGTTACAACGAGAAGATGGAGTTCGAGATGTAGTACATATGGCTGCCATTTGTGCATTGGATGCCCAGCGTCAAACCCGTCAGCGTCTCTAATCGACTGGTTAGAGAGATTGATATGGGGATGCGTGACCACCGGGACTGAGGGGTATCATGCGCTTCGTCATGCGATCCAAAATTCACCGGGCAACGGTGACCCATGCTGATGTTGACTATGTGGGCTCAATTTCGATTGATTCTGAGATAATGGATGCTGCTGGAATCGAAGAATGGGAAAAGGTGCATGTGCTCGATGTGACCAATGGTTCCCGTTTGGAAACATATGCCATCAGAGCGCCGGCGGGCTCAAAGAAAATTTGTATCAACGGGGCCGCTGCGCATTTGGTTCATCCTGGAGATTTGGTAATTCTACTGACGTTTGAAGGCATTGTCGATGGCGATATCAAGAATCATTCACCGACAATTGTTCATGTCAATGCAAGAAATGAAATTGTTGAAATCGGCCACAATCTAGATGCCGTTGAATACGTTGAATGCTAATCATTCACGATGATATGCGGACCCTCGTTCTATCTCGCTGGCTCGATACAATTGCTCCAGTAATACAACGGCAGCCATCTCATATGTCATCGTCAAGGGCCCTAATGATATGGTTGGATGCATCGATGTTGTATCTTCACGGAACCCATCAACCGGCCCGATAGCCAAGTGTGTTGATTTGTTCGAAAGCTTCCACTTCTTCCAATTCTCAAGCATCCATTCAGTGGAACCGCACTCTCCGTTTTCATCGAGTAGGATGAGGTTTCCATTGGTGGCGGCGTCCCGTATTTTGGAAACATACGCATCATGGTTCAATCGATCGGGATGAATTGTCAAAGACACCCCTCGCCCCTCAAGGCGTTCAGCATACTTCTGTATCAAGTGTGAATAACCCTTCTCGCGAGCCTTGCCATGAGTATGGATGACGATTCGGGCCATGCCAATCGCTGTCGTATTTACACCATCAGGGTTGGGGCGAAGGCTCATGGAGGTCGGCGTATACAGACTATGCATGGGATGGTGGCCATTCAAGCGTCGAGAAAAGGTGTTCAACGATGCCCTCCACATCAAAGGTACAAGGGTTTGGCTCACCGAATTGCGCGAGGTTTGTGAACAACACTTTGACAATCACGCAGAGGGGCAAAGAAGAATCGCTCAGATGCAAATCGAATGGAAGGATGCACATTCAGAACACGAATTGGATGGTGAACTCTTGCAAGGATTAGAGCGTCGGGCCTATCGATTGTTGAAAGCAAGCGCTGAGGATTGGTTGGCTTGGTTGGACAATGAAGATTTTTGGCGACCCGGTTGGCGCGGAGATGATGGTGAACCGAGCGGCGATGCAGGAATGGATTGAATACCTTAACCAGTGCCCTTGGAACGATGTGGGGCTGGATTGCTTTCCTCGGAGGAACTTCTGCTCTACTTTTGTGGATGAGTCGGGCCCAACCATTCCCAGAAATTGGGAGCCGGTGGGCCTGGGTTATGCTATGCTTTGCAGGTGTATTGGCCATGTCCACAAATTCACCACGAATCACATCAGAGGAAACTCCAGTTGTATTTGCAGGTTGTATGGGGGCACTTGGAGTAATGATTGGGGCGATACATGATCGGCGTAACCAGGATGTGATTCTGGCTCCATTTGCAGGTATGTGGTTTGTCGCAGCAACCGTTTCGATACTCACTGAAGGATGGAGTGGCTACTCTACTACTGAGCAGTGGTTCGGTTTCTTTGTTGCCACTACGGTGGTTTTGCTCGAATTATTCCTGTTTTGGAAGGGTTTGGTTATCGGGGTACAAGGTCGATCTTGGTCTCAAGCCGCTTTGAGACAATTGGATCGGGGCCTTATCGATGGGGAGCGCGGAGCAATCTCAATGTTTGAGAAGTCATGGAGTGTCGATGAATCTTGGTTGGATGCAATGAGTCACTCGGCCTTGATTCGAATTCATGAGTACAATGGAAATCAAAGTGCTGCCCAAAAACATCGAAATCAGCTAGAACGTCTGGGTGGAGAAAATATTGTTGAAGGTGCTTGGTTGTCAAAAATTGATGCTTGCTTGACCCGGTTGGGAAAACGCGATTCTGAAGAAGAGTGAAGAAAAGTGCGGGGCATACGGGGTTGCTCTAGTGTGAGTTAAATATCCTGAATGACAATTATTCACTAGTGATGTGATGGGAAAGAGCATTTTCGGCGGTATAGGTGCAAGGTTGAGTTGGGCGATTATATTCATCTGGTTTGGTGCAAATCTTCTATCTCAGGCTCTGTATCTAGGATTCAACGGGGAGCCGTATGATGCAAATCAAATTTTGATGAGTTTGGGTGCGTGGTATTGGGTTTGCATTGTGCTTGAACTCATAATTTGGTTAACATTTGGATCTTTAATCGTGCAAAAATTCAGGATTGATGTGGCTGAGAAGCGATTTGTAGACAGTGCTTGAATGAGCGAAAGACCCTTGTTCCTATGCCTCTCCGTCCCATCATGGTACGCATCACCAAGGTTCACACCGGAGGGGGGGATCGCGGCGAAACATCGTTGGCATCAGGTGAGCGGGTCCCAAAATCTCACTCGCGTGTGGAGTTCTACGGAACCATCGATGAACTCAATTCTGTCATTGGAATGGTTTTGTCTGAGTTTGACAGGATGGATAGTCACCACTCGGATGGAGGGGCGCGAGCAACCGTGAGAACTGTACAAAATGCTGCAATTCCAAAATTAGGTGTCGTCCAACAAGAATTATTCGACATTGGGGGTGAATGTTCATTCATGCCTGGTCAAGTTCCTGAAATGATGACTGTAATCTCACAAGAACAAGCGGATCGGCTTTGCGAAGAGATGGATGTGTGGACTGAACAATTGGAGCCACTGGATTCCTTCATTTTGCCGGCTGGCTCACCATTGGTTTCCACGATTCATTTGGCAAGGTCAATTACACGGAGAGCTGAAAGAAATGCAGTCAGTCTAAGGGATGTAGATGGAAATGATGCGGTTCGGGATGTTGTGATTGCCTACCTCAATCGGCTCTCTGATTGGTTTTTTGTCTTGGCCCGATGGGTTGGAATGACATTGGGGGAAAGTGAAACCCTCTGGGTTCCATTGGGCAAAAGAATGCAAGACTAGAGTTCGCGACCTAATGCACGTAACTGTGCCCGGGCGCCCCGCAAAACCTCTTTGCTTTGATCGAAATCAAGTTGGCTTTCTGCATCATCCCATTCAAGCCACATAAAATTCCGATGTTCATGGCTCAGGGTGATGTCGTATTGATCGGTTTCGCCGATAAACCAGAATACCTCTTTCTCAACAGTGCGCCCCTTGCGTGAAAATGTGTATGATGTCCTCATTCGCCAGTTGTCTAGCATCTGAACATCGCTGATTCCTGTTTCTTCTTCCAACTCTCGCAGGGCTGTGCGTTGATATACACCGTCCTCTGGCTCATAATGACCTTTTGGAAAACCCCAGTGACCTTGCGGATATTGTAGCAACAGGACACTACCGAAATTCACGAGAACCACGCCACATGAGGTCTCCATACCTCCGGAATGAATGGTACCTACAAATTCGTTTCTCAATCACAGCATCCGATGTCGCCAATGCTAAGAGCCAGATTAGACGACCTGCAATGCTCGGGGGGTGTTGGTGTGGTCGATGTGGACACAATACGGATTGATCAAATCGTTGCGGACGGGGACCTAGATGGATTGTTATCTGCTGCAATCTTGAGACGGGTTTGGTGCGATGCTGAAGTTCAATTCAGCCATCCTGCTGAAATTCGTCGCGGTGATTTGGATGATATAATCAATGAAAATACGGCGGTTGTGGATTTACCATTTCATCCACACTGTGGATTGCACATTGATCACCATTTGACGAACAAGCCGACTGATTCTCAGTTGATGGATGCAGAAAAACGGGGTTGCAAGATTATCTGGGATGCCGCTCTCAGTGCTGCTAGAGTTTGTTTTGATACGTTTCAAGATATTGCCAATCTATCGGACCTTGAACAATGGATGGGGATGGTCGACAAATTAGATGGGGGGAAAATCTCCAGTGAAGAATTTCTTTCAGATGACCCAATTGTTTGGATTGGAAGAACAATGGATGCATCGGATGTTGAACTTTGCAATTTGCTCTTAGAACAAATCACGATGGGGGCCTCTCCTGAAGAACTGGTAAAAGTTGGAGGAGTTTCTGAAAAAATTGAACTTGCAAAGGATGAGTTTTCACGGTTGCAAGCAATGATTGATTCGTGTTCAAAGATTGATGATCGTATGGCTATTGTGCGCCTTGATGGGAAAGGCGTACGAACGAATGGGTACCTAATTACAGCCCATTTTGGAGCCGAATGTGATGCGTGTATTATCATCCATGGCAATGAGCATTCAGATGAAAATAGTTGGCCTCTTTCAGCTTCATTTTACAGTAATTCATTTCTACACAAGGAAGGAGGGTTGTTTGATTTGACAAGAATGGCAACGGCTTTTGATGTGGACGGAGGGGGGCATGCAAATGCTTGTGGCTGCCGTATTCAACCTCTATCAGATTCGGGAGTTGTTGAAGAAAGAGAGGTCAATTTGGAAGACGTGCAAAAGAATATCCAAGCATGGATGGATACTTGGAAATCTCGTTAAATTAGGATCTGTAATAACCAAAGAAAACCCAAGAAAGCATGGATGAAAATTAGCAACATAATGATGTCAGATGCCCGGCCGTGCTGACTTTTTTGCGTCGACCATGATTGTCCAGAATCCCTCAACTGTTTGACTTCGCGACCTTTTCGCCAAAGGTATGTCAATAGAATGAGACCTAAGACTCCACCGCCGGCGTGTAGGCCCCCCGCTCCAGTTGGCAAAAACGCATGCGGGATCGTAACGCCTTCTGTGCGCATTCGATATGTGGCGTTAGATGCAAATCCTCCAATGACTAAAACCCAAGCTAAGATGTAAATTCTCTGACCGTCTTTTTCATGCGAATGCACTGCATTTTTCCGCTCATCTCCCTTGAGAAGTTTGCCTCGCTGACGCCATCTATGTTGTCTAATCATCCATACAATCACGAAGATTGCTGCAATTGGATGCAGGAGAATGATGACCAAATCCAGCGGGTCCACGCCTCCCGGAGAAGAGGGTCACTCTTCAGCGATGCGTTCATAATAGTCCGGTTATCGCTAGAACCCCGCCGTAGGCGGGGGGCGAGTGAATGGCAGTCAGCGAAGATCACTTGCTTGAATGCCTAGATGTGGCGGTCAAAGCAGGAGATATTCCTGAAAAGAGGCGTCGAAAAGCGATGGATACTGCCGCTTGGAAATTACTAGAAAAACCGTGGAAAGGTTTGCTCCTAGTAGCCCTTGACAAAGAAGAAGTCAAGGCGGATGAGGCGGGGAGTCGCCCGAATAGCCGACGAATGCGGAATAGAGGGAGGAGAGCCCGAAGTACTGGCACTGAGGATTGGATCGAAGGTGTCGAGGGGTTGTTGAATTCCAATTCACCCCCCGGTTATCGTCTATCTGCCATGCTTGTACATCGGGCAAGATTGGGTGCTAAATGGAATGCTTCCTGGGATGAAAAGTTGGAGGGGTTGCGAAATGATTGCCTCGATGGCGTCCATCCCGTTTGGCAGAAAATGGCGAAGGAGTCACCGTTGCTGGCTGAGATGTCGATGTATCCAAAGAAAATCGAAGTATCTCCAATTGTAAAGGATGATGGGTCTTGGATAAATTCAGCAAAGATTGATCCTGAGAATCGTTCTGATTTGGCTGGTTGGCTAGAACAATCATTTCCGTTTGCACTCACGGCTGAGGTTGAGGTCGCAATTCAAGGCTTCATGCGGGGCTTAAATTCGAAAGGAAAAATGCCCGCAGTGTCCGATTCCATGAGTTCTCTTTCTGGAGATGCGGTAATGATTCGTGCACTCTGTAGAATCGCTGTCGGCGACCATCGTTGTGCTGAAGATTTGCAAGAATTGGTCCAAGTAAAAGGCGAAATTGCTAGCGTTGCAAGCAACCAACTCGCTTTGTTCAACCTCCGACGAGGGGATCTATCGTTTTGGGAATCATGTTACAACGCAGCGGATGATAATGCGCTATCTCTTGCTATGCGAAATCAAGCTTGGGTTGAAATCCCTCCGGAAATTGAGTTGTCGTCCAATGAATTGAGTCAAGGGCTAGATGTGATTGAGGATTCGGATGCTCGGAGGGCGCTTTCTTGGGCGTTGCTATCTGCTCATATTCGAGAAGAGAAATTTGAAAATGCAATTGAACTTGTTTCGGGATTGAATATTGCCGAACCGAATAGAATGGATCTCATCATTGAGTTGATGTTAGGGGCCGATGCAGATGTTGGTTTGAACGACTTAGCAATTCGAATTGAAACTGAAATCGAGCGGTTCGGTGATTCCGATATTCAGTTGATTCTAGAATCGGAGGGATTGCCCGTCCATCTGCGAGCTCTGGCTGGAAATCAAGTTCAAATGAGAGATAGTTTCAATGATCAAACCCTAGAAACTTTGGTGCTGGATGTATTCACACAAGCGGGAAACGCCATGAAAATTGGTTCAATATTGATGAATCTAGAAAATGGATCTGCTACATATCCTCATCGTACCATCCTCGTATATCATCTCCTTCCCGGGAATGCAAATCAAGATCTCTGTGATTGGGTCGATGCTGCTCGACCTAATGCGATTGATGCCTTGTCAAAAGAATCGTGTGGATTGTTGTCAGAAACTTCGATTGGGCTCATCAAACTCTTGGAAGGGGCGCCTGCGGATTTGGATGGAATCCAACGTAGAGTGGCTGCAAACCGAGATGCGATTCGGGCCTTCAATCAATGTCGCCAAGCCTTGCTAAAGGGAGGGGATGGTTTGGTCCCCGCCGACAGATTGGATAAATTGGAGGCCTCAATAGAAAATTCATCGCTGAAAGGAGTTGAGTTACGCCTCTTCCACGCGGTTTTAGATCGATTGAGGTTCAATCGGGCCATTCGATTGTTGGAAGATCATCAAATTGAGCACACAAATTTGGCCATCGATATTTTGGACAAATTGGTCGGGAAAAATCCACGCAAACGGATCGTCGATGGTGTTCGCCAAGTTGTTTTGGAACACGATAGTATTGCAATACCAACCTTTGCAGAGTGGCACAGAATGAATGCTGCATCTTCTTCATGGTACCAAATTATCTTGGCTTCTATCGAAGAAAAACGCGGAAATTATCTCAACGCAGCGCGCTCATTGCATAAAGCAAGCAAGGACGTCGATTTCAGTTTTGAGAACAGGGTGCGTTTGGCCCGTCGAGCCCTAATCGCATACGCGCATGCAGGACGGTTTTCAGAAGCGGTTGAAATGCTGGAATCCCAACAAGCACTATCCTCGGCAATGACGGGGTTGTTCCAACTTTATCTCAGAGTTTGTGATGATGCTCAACGTCAGCAGCCTGAAGCGGCCCGACGAAAATTGCTGGATTGGATTGTGCAAATTGAGACCTTTGAAGTTGAAAATAAGGAAGGTGAAATTGTTGAAAAACAAAGGAAAACATATCCTTCCGAGGAATTGGATTTGTTGTTTACTTATCCCAACTCTCGTAATCTCCCTAAGGAACCCTGGCAAGGTCGTATACGTTCGGCAATCAAACATGGTTCTCGCAACAGTCGTCGCAGTCAACGAAGTCAATTGGAATCACAATTCAGAGACTTATTGCGTGATAAGCCAAGCGTTCAGGAAGTTGAAAGTGTGGCCGGAGAGGCCGCCTCAATCAACCCAACTCAAGGGTTATTGATGTTTGAACGTGCCATGAATTCCGGTCTGTTTTCAAACAATGAAATGAAGGCTCTTTTACGGAGTCAAAATGGTATTTTCCGCCTGAATGAGAATTTGTTGCCAATACGGATCAGAAGAAAATTACGCCATTTGACCTTGAAACCACTGATATTGGTTGACACAAATCTCCTCATCGACTCGGCTAGAGAAAGAGTGGGGTGGTTGTTGAGTGATGAGGGTGGTATAGAGGTCAATGCCCACGGTTCATTCCACAGAACTGTTCGCTACAAAGCGGAGGCTGGAATGGTTGAATTGATGATTCCTGAAGCTGCTGAATTTGAATTCAAGAATGCAATGAGCAACCTTGAGCGGGTTCGCTCTCTATTTGATGACGTATGGATTGACGAGTCCCAGTGGAAAGAATGTGTGACTAAAGAAAAAGTCAAGGCTGTTTGTGCAGAAGTTCTCAAGGATTATTCGACTTGGAAACCTAGTGCTGAGGATTTGAAAGGTGCCGAAGAGTTTGAAGAACGAACAATCGATTTCATGGTTGAACACCGTGATACATACATGGCGGTCGTCGATGGAAAAATTGCACATAATGCTCATTCACTTGAGAAGCGAACTGAAATCAATGGTGAGGGAATTTACCCTGAAAGGGGAGACCGTGATATCATGAGAGTTGCTGCGATGTTAGCTGAATCAACCTACAAGGGCATTGGTGCAACATTGATTGCATCCAGAGATTCTGATTTCTGGATTGTTCGTCGCTCACTGGAAGAGGAGTTCGGATTCGGTGTGGTTCGTACCGCTAGAGAACTTAGTCAGTGGGCCTAATCTGAAACCCACGAAGCAAGATATCGATCTATACTCGGTGATTCTTCGTAAGTAAAATGCTGGAACGAAGTTGGATTGAGGGAAGCGAATCGACCCTCGAGCCAAGTTCTTGACAATGGCCACGGAGGAGGTGATTCATTGGGTGTTTGGAAACCTGCCAATCGCCCGATACACAATAGTGAGCCACCAGAATTCAACAGACCTGGTATTTGTGTCGCCGCGGGGTCGCGTACCTCTTCGGGAATCGCTTGCAAAATATGGATTTCCACAACCAAATCAAATGAGTTCAACCAAGTCTCAGGTGGACTTAACAAATCGGCGACGATGTAATCCACATCGGTTGATGGGAAGCGCTCTTTGCACCATTGTATTGAGGATTCTGAGATGTCGAAGGCAATCACTTCGAAACCGATCGCTGACAGCCATTCTGCATCATCCCCCAACCCACAACCGATGACTAGCGCCTTGCCCTGCACATCCGGTTGGCTGGCAATCCATTCGACCATCTTGGGATGGGGTTCCATGCGTGCCCATGGGATTTCGTTAGAGTTTCGATTTGCTCCCGCATACAATTCCTCAAACCAGCGAAGCGGTTCACCATCGGCTTCTGCGGCCTCTGAGAGTTTCAGTAGACGCTCTCGGAACTCGTCAGGCAACGGATTGCCGAACATATCGTCCATCGTTCTCACTCACATATTGTCAACAATGGCTTGACCGAATTCAGAGCACTTTAGGAGTGTTGCATCATCCATCAATCGCTCAAAATCATAGGTGACTGTCTTGGCACTAATTGCACCTTCCATACCCTTGACAATTAGGTCTGCAGCCTCGCCCCATCCCATATGTCGTAGCATCATCTCGGCACTGAGGATCAAACTGCCGGGATTCACCTTGTCTTGTCCCGTATACTTGGGGGCAGTCCCGTGTGTGGCCTCGAAAATGGAGATACCGGTATCATAGTTGATGTTGGCACCGGGTGCGATTCCAATTCCTCCCACTTGTGCTGCAAGTGCATCAGAGATGTAATCGCCATTCAGATTCATGGTTGCCAATACACCGTATTCTCGAGGGCGGGTCAGAACCTGTTGTAGCATAGCATCTGCAATGACGTCTTTGATCGTAATCGTCTTACCTGTGTTCGGGTTCTTGAGGGTGCACCAAGGTCCACCATCGAGTAATTCTGCACCAAACTCATTCTGGGCTAGTTCATAACCCCAATCACGGAAACCACCTTCTGTAAATTTCATGATATTCCCCTTGTGTACCAGCGTCACGCTGTCATTATCATTGTCAATCGCATACTGAATTGCAGCACGAACGATGCGAGATGTCCCTTCACTTGAGATTGGCTTGATTCCAATTCCACTGGTATTGGGGAAACGGATTTTGTCGACCCCCATTTCGTTTTGGAAGAAATCGATTACCTTAGCAACCTCTTCTGAACCTGCTTCCCATTCGATTCCTGCATAAACATCCTCACTATTTTCGCGGAAGATGATCATGTCCACCGCACCAGGGTCTCGAACCGGACTAGGGGTACCAGCATACCAGCGTACAGGCCGAACACAGGCGAACAAGTCCAACTTCTGTCGAAGGGCAACGTTGAGGCTTCGGATTCCACCGCCAACCGGTGTGGTCAATGGTCCCTTAATGGAAACCAAACCTGTACGCATGGCATCCAATGTGGCTTCAGGCAACCATTCTCCTGTCTCATTGAATGCTTTCTCTCCGGCTAAAACTTCGTTCCAATGAATCTGTTTCTCTCCGCCATACGCTTTGGCGACACTGGCATCGACAACGTCAATCATGACGGGGGAAATGTCGATTCCAATTCCATCACCTTCGATGTAGTGAACGATGGGGTCGTTGGGAACGTTGAGGGTGCCGTCTTCCATGGTGATTGAGGTGCCTGTCATGCTATCACGCTCGCCGAGATGGAGGCCCTTGATGATGCTAACCCTCATTCACTCCTCACGTATGCGCGCGTACATGAGGGGAATTGTTCGATGGACGGGCGATGAAGATTTGATTGGCGAAAACGAGCATGGGGCCTCGATTCCAATGCACACCAGCGATACACCCAACCCGGTTCAACTGGTGTTACTGGCACATGGTGGATGCACTCTACTCGATGTCATCACCGGGCTCAAGCATCGGATGGAAAATGTACGCGATATGTGGATTGAACTTGATGCGGATCGTCGTGAAGACCCGCCCCGAATGTTCACTGCGGTTCGAATGAAGTATGTCATTGAAGGGGATGTGCCACGGCAATTGGTCGAGCGGATTATCGAGAAGAGTCACGAGAAGAATTGCTCTGTGGGAGCGATGGTCACAGGTTCAGGCGCAACCCTTGAATGGGAACTCGAAGTTATTTCTAATCGAGCAAGTTGAGTGTGTGGGCGACCGGCGCGAGGGCCAATGGTACAGCGTTGAGGGCGGGGGCGACTCCGCCAACCATCCATGCACCTTCTGCGAATGGTCGGTCTAAACCCAGATGTGTCATCCAATCGTAAGCAATGATGTATCCACAGGGGTGTATGCCTGCGCGAAGAGCGGTAGCACCCAAGCGGCGAGCGAGTCCGCTTGAGATGTCTGGGTGAACAGACTTCAGGGCACGTACGGCATCAATCCACTCGACTAGAGACTTCGCACTCTCACCTTTGGGTGCGGTACCTGCAACCAATGCATCTTCGTATTTTGACTCGATTTCTGCACGTGCAGAATCAGAGAGGCCTAGGGCTGCTTGCAGAGCGTCCAGTTGGGCAAACTCGGTCGCGGTCATGATTCCATCCGCCCAAGCCAAAGCGAGGGCGTGGTAGAATGGATTGGGCCCAAGAGCATGCATGTAAATCACCAGAGCATTTCGCGGACCAAGGCCAAATGTTCCTCAAAGGATATGCCCAAATCTTCTCGCTTTCGGGCCAAGAGGCTCACTTCACCTGGATCAAGAACACCGTCCACCCACACGGTTTCAAGAACCATTCTGTAAGCGTCCTTTGCATCGGGTTGAGCGGGTGTGGATTCCGAAGGTTCGGGTTCTTCTTCAGGCTCGTCAGATTCTTCATCCTCCTCATCCATGAACGCGGAGAGAATGTCGTTTTCTCCTGCAGATGCGAGAGCAACAGAGGGGCCTGCAACACCGAGGGTCGCAAATAAATCGTCATCGTCCTCTTCATGACCCTCTTCAACAACCGGTGTTGGTTCCATTGCTGGATCACCATCCTCCTCTTCCATGAATGCTTCAAGGCCATCACTGACATTTGCATTAGATGGGGTTGATTCAACGCCTAGCTCCTCAAATGGATCAACTTCAGCATCGGACGGTTCTGTCTCATTTTCGGGATCTGGTACCGGCATCCAATCACTCCGTATGCATGGGGGGGTGGCTTCTACTCAAATGCATTGCCTGTACTTGGCCAAGGATATATGCGTCAAAACATATCTCTATTGACTTAGATATATTCTGGTGTTTTATGCGGCTTCTAGGGGTTGAATGGCGACATTGTGAGTGGTTGATTTTGCTTGCTCTTCGCGGGCGCTCACACGCGCGCGCTGCGATATCTTCAAAGACCCTCTAAATCGGAAGCGAACTCCCTGTGTGCCAGACCACCGGTAGCACCGGCCCAATGAATGAATATCACTTTACATTCCACACCGACTGAAGGAGATGAAAATATGACACAGTCCAAAATGAAGGAGAATGCAACTACTGGGAGCAAAGAAAGCGGGATGGTCATCGAACGTCGGTTTACTCAGGTTGACAAAGATCCATTTGACCAATTTGATTGGTCGACCACTGATTTTGTGATCAACAACCCTGATGGTTCCATTGCATTCGAAATCAAGGATGTGTCCTTGCCCGTTGGTTTTGAAGGCGTTCCAGGGAAAGTTTGTGCTCAGAAGTACATGCGGAAAGCTGGCGTCCC
>DAVT01000034.1:16079-17845 GCA_002505685.1 Euryarchaeota archaeon UBA501
GAAGAAAAATTGCAGAAGATGGATGCTGATGATCGATTTGGTTCCGAATCTGATGGTCGCCAGTTGTTCCGACGCCTAGCAGGGACGTGGACATACTGGGGTTGGAAGCACGGTTATTTTGCGAGTGAGGGCGATGCGCGAGCATACTTCGACGAAATGTGTTACCTAATCGCTAGTCAGCGCTCAGCTCCAAATAGTCCCCAATGGTTCAATACCGGATTGCATTGGGCATACGGAATTGAAGGGCCAGCACAGGGACACTGGTATGTTGATCCAGTTACTGAGGAAGATATGCGCTCAGTGAATGCGTATGAGCACCCACAACCGCACGCCTGCTTCATCCAGAGTGTCTCCGATAGTCTGGTGGGTGACTCAAGCTCAATCATGGGCCTATGGAATCGAGAAGCGCTTCTGTTCAAGTTCGGTTCTGGAACCGGTTCAAACTTCTCTAACATTCGTGGTGCAGGTGAACCGCTCTCTGGTGGCGGCACATCGAGTGGATTGCTATCTTTCCTCAAGATTGGAGATCGGGCTGCTGGTGCCATCAAGAGTGGTGGAACCACACGTAGAGCCGCCAAGATGGTGACCTTAGATTTGGATCATCCCGACATTGAGGAATACATTGGCTGGAAACTATCCGAAGAAGAGAAGGTTAGTGCATTGGTTGCGGGTTCGGCTGCACTTCAGAAACACTGCAACGCCGTACTCGGCGCGTGCTGGGATGGGGAAGAGTTGAGTCTCGACCCCAACAATAACCCTGCCCTCAAGAGTGCCATGGTTAAGGCCATCCAAGCGAGTGTGCCACAACCGCATCTCCAACGAATGTTGGACCTCGCAAAGCACGGTTGGAAGAGTGTAGAATTTGCTGCGATGGATACCGATTGGCAAGGCGATGCATATGGAACTGTATCCGGTCAGAACTCAAACAACTCTGTTCGGGTACCTGAAGAATTCATGGAGGCTGTCAAGTCTGGTGGAGAATGGGATTTGTTCTTCAGAACTGAAAAGGAAAAGGCGGCCAAAGAGGGTCGTGACCCTGTTCCTCATCGCTCTCTCGATGCAACACAATTGTGGAACGATATCGCATATACTGCTTGGGCGTGTGCAGACCCTGGTATTCAGTTTGACACGACCATTAACGAATGGCATACCTGTCCGGAAGGTGGCCGAATCAACGGTTCTAACCCTTGCAGTGAATACATGTTCCTCGACGATACCGCTTGCAACCTAGCCAGTATCAACCTGCTTCACTATTACGACATGGACTCTCAGACATTTGATGTCGAAGGGTTCAGGCACTCGTGCAGACTTTGGACCACTACACTCGAAATTAGTGTGCTCATGGCACAATTCCCGAGTCAAGCGATTTCAAGAAAATCCTATGATTACCGAACCCTCGGTTTAGGATTCTGTAACATTGGCTCGATGCTGATGCACATGGGTATCCCATACAATGATCCTCGTGGGTACGCAATCTGTGGTGCCATCTCGGCAATCATGACTGGTGAATCCTATGCCACCAGTGCAGATCTGGCCAGCTTCCTCGGTCCATTCCCGAAGTACGAGGAAAATGCAGACCACATGCTGCGAGTCATGCGAAACCACCGAAGGGCGGCATACAATGTAGATGACAGTGAATACGAAGGTTTGTCCATACCACCCATGGGTATCGACTCCAAGAAATGTCCAAAGGATATTCTAGAAGCGGCTAGGGCGGTTTGGGATCATGCACTTGCAATGGGAGAAGAACACGGTTACCGTAACGC
>DAVT01000007.1 GCA_002505685.1 Euryarchaeota archaeon UBA501
CCCGAGCCAGAACCCGAGCCAGAACCCGAACCCGAACCTGTGCCTGAACCAGAGCCTGAGGCAGTACCCACATGTGCTGACGGCGAGACTCGACCCGCAGATGATGACTGCAATGATTGCGTGTGCGGAGGAGGGGAATGGGCTTGCACCGAGATGGCTTGCCCCCCTGCTGATAACGATTCATCCAGTTCCAGTTCAGGAGGAATGACAACATCTCAAATGGTGAGAGTCGTGCTTGGAGTATTGAGCCTTATTGCGGGTGTTTTCCTCATCACGCTATTGATTCGTGTCCGTGATCAAGAAGACGAAGGGAAATTTGAGTAGAACCGCAGATAATCACTAATCATCCGCGCTCCCGTAAATCGTGCACTTGTGGCAATCGATGCACGCATCATATCGTTCCAATGTTCAGGTCCGTTTGCCCATGCACGCAGGACTTCAAACTCGAGTGTATCATACAACGCCTTCGCGTCTCGAACGTCATCGCGCTCATCTTCACCTTCTCCAACCGCCCAACCATTGACCCCATGTTCGCACGCCTCAGGCCACCAACCATCGAGAATACTGCAATTGGGGACCCCATTCATCGCCGCTTTCATGCCACTGGTTCCACTGGCTTCCATTGGACGAATGGGATTGTTTAGCCAGATATCCACGCCACTGGTCATCGCCAGTCCGGTATCCATTGAATAGTCTTCAAGGAAGGCGACCGGGATGTCTTGCTCAACCTGTGAGGCCCCTTGGAAGATGTCTCGAATCAGTTGCTTACCACCTTCATCTCGGGGATGTGCCTTTCCTGCAAAGACAAACTGAATTTTCCCTGTCCCCAATGCACGAAGACGTTCTAAATCACTGAACACGAGATTCGCACGTTTGTATGTCGCAAAGCGTCGTGCAAAACCGATGGTCAAGCGTTCTTCTTCCAATTCAACCCCTGTCGCAGCTCTGACCAAATCTCGCAAGACAGCACGACTCTCTCGCCTAGCCATTTCCAACGGAGTGTCAGGAATTCTGCCAGCATGTGCTAGGGTTGTGGGGTCTTCTCGCCACCCTGAGAGATGTTCATCGAACAGGTTGGCAAGAGCGGGAGATGTCCAAGTTTCGTGGTGAACACCATTGGTAATGGGGTGAATATGAGTTCCTGGAAACATCCCACTGGCGACATAGGCATTGAGGTTAGAGACTGCGTTAACTTGGCCGGCCAAAGCAATCCCGAGGTGACTCATGGAACATGTATTCTCATCCTCAACCCATTCCTTTGCGTCCGCAGGCAACAGGTCCCCGAGCACGATTTCCACTTCATCCCATCCAAACCGGTCGTGACCTGCAGGGACAGGTGTGTGAGTGGTAAACAAGCAACGCTGGCGTAATTCTTCCCGACCCCATCCTTGGTACAACATCTCCAGCATGGCAAATGTGCAATGCCCTTCATTGAGATGTAAGCCAGTGATTTCGTGTCCCAACGCCTGTAGTGCGCGAATCCCCCCGACTCCGAGTAAATACTCTTGACGAATGCGCATCGAATCATCACCTCCATACAATCGATTACCCAGACCGGCATGTTCAGGCGAATTATTTGGATGGCGAGTGTCAAGGAAGTAGGTGGGTAATCCTTTGATTCGATACAACCAAACTTTGGAATGCAGAACTGTACCATCGAGAGGAAGTGCAATTTCTACACCTGTGTCACAAAGGAATTCTTCTGGGTCAATTTCCCCATAAGTCTCTGATTGGTTCCCCATTTCATCCAAGTGTTGTCTCCCATAACCTTCTCTGTATAGCAAGGTGCAGCCGACTAAATCAAGACCGGCATCAGCAGCCGATTTGATGTGATCCCCGGCTAGGACGCCCAATCCACCTGAGTAAGTATGCAACCGGCTTTCAAAGCCGACTTCGGCCGAGAGGTAGGCGATGCTCATTGGTAACATCTCGGTCCGCTTCCACAGTCCTATGAATTTGACCCTAATCAATTCAGAATTCTAGCGGCGCATCAAATCCCATTTTCCATCGATTAGTTCAGGCCAATCAAATTTCCAACACCAGTTCCCATCCACCTTTCCGGGAACATTCATCCTAGCGTCCGAATCTAATTTTAGAATGTCTTGCAGCGGTACGACTGCGAGTGGTGCAGGCGAAGACATGGCGATGCGAATCAGTGTTTCACAAGCATCTTCCCCAGCTAAACCGACCTCATGGACCCGTTTCTTCCGTTTCTCATCGGCTTTTTTCCACCAGCCCATGGTCGTGTCATTGTCGTGGGTGCCCGTGTAAACAAGATTCGATTTACTCAGATTTTGTGGCCTGTGAGGATTGTCGGGGTTTTCATCATCAAAACCGAAATGCAGAACCGACATTCCGGGTAAATTGTGTCTTTTTCGTAGTTCAGTGACACTTTTTGGAATGATGCCCAAATCTTCTGCGACAATCAGTGTGTCACCTGCAACATCGACAATGGCTTGTAGAATCTCATCCTTTGGCCCCTCCATCCATGTTCCATTGATTGCATTTTGGTCATCTTTAGGAATTGACCAAGCAGAATCAAAACCTCGAAAGTGATCGATTCGAACGATGTCAAATAGCGTGCATGTTCGTGTCATTCGCATCCTCCACCAAGTCCAATCCTCCTCTCGGTGTACATCCCAATTGTACAGCATCGTCCCCCAACGTTGTCCTTCCTCGGAGAAATAATCTGGAGGCACACCCGCAACCACATCATGGTGGAACAGGTGAGGTCTCACCCAAACATCTACTGAATCCCGAGCGACAAAAATTGGTAAGTCACCAAACAACTTCACGCCTTTTTGTTTCGCATAGTGCCTTAGAATCATCCAATCTCGCTGAAACCTGACCTGATTTACAATCCGCCCTCTGATGTTTGGCATGTACTTCTGCATGGCCTCTTCAATCGCTTCCGGATGGCGATCTCGAAGTGGCTCGGGCCATTCGTACCACGGCTTTTCATTATGCATTTGTTTGAGAACATCGTACAGGCCCCAATCCCATGCCCAATGGGCATTCACGCTCAGCCATTCACGAATCAATTCGGCATCTGGGTCCGCTTCAAATGAGGGATCACACAACTTGACCCAACCTGCAAACGCACTGGTCGAAGCATATGGGCTCTGGTTCTCATCAGGAGGTGTGATGGGCAGAACTTGCCAAACTGAAATGCCTGCATCTGCAATTAGATCGATGAAGGAGAATGCATCTGGGCCTAGTTTTCCAGAAGGCAAAGATGTGATGTGGCACAACACCCCTGCATCGCGCATGAATCCTATCGTGGTCGAGAGGGTGGAAAACCTTTGATGCCATGCGCGTCCGCCAGTAACAATGCGTCGTACTGCAGTAACCCTCGTCATACTATTTTTGACACCTACTTTGCTGAGTGTTGTCGCAGAAACGCCCGATGAGATTGCGATTGATGGGGACATGAGCGATTGGCCCGCAAACTCGCTGCAAACTACCGATTCGAATGCGGTAACATTCCGTATGACTTGGAATGAAAGTCACCTTTTCTTCGGTTGGTCAGGTACGGATTGGGCCGACGAAAGCATGGGCGCTGACCTCTTCATTTACCTCAATACTTCAGAAGGTGGTACACCACTTTCCAAGGAATGGGATTTGGCACAAACTCTTCCATTTTCTGCAGATCATGCTTTTGTTCTGGAAGATTCAACGTACTCATCATTGCAGATGTATGATGGGAGTGCATGGATTGACAACCCAGCTTCAGCAGTAACTTGGATTGGGTACTCGGAGAATCAGAATACCGAAGTTGGGATTCCATGGGATGCCATTGGAAGCCCGGATGACGTCGGAGTTGTTGTGTGGGCACAAGTGGAAGATGGAGGCGAAGTGTGGACCTCCTTCCCACTCGAAAATCCAGCCACCAGCAACGGTGCTGAAACGTTTACTCATTGGTATCAAATCGAGAATCGAACCACACCGCAATTCAGTGCTGATGTGGCAATTCAGACCTCAAACTCTCCCGTTGAAAAGGTCGATGATGCACTGAACCTCGCCATCATTTTCCACCAACATCAACCGTATTACAAGAACAAACTCACCGGCATGGTGGAGATGCCATGGGTACGCGTACATGGCATGACCGAGTATGTTGATAGCCCTGGTATTTTATCTGGTACCGACACCAAGGTGACGTACAACTTGGTCCCCTCGTTCATAGAGCAGTTACTCGATTATTCGGAAAACGGAGTATTGGATGTTCATACTGACATCGCACGCCGTTCTTGGAATTCAGGGGGATACCCCAACGCTACGCTGTTGGAGTTGCACACGATGCAATTCCAGTCATTTTGGAATTCTGGCTGGATCTACAATGTAACTGCCGAAGATCCACGTGTGGGCTGGTTACAACCCTCCAGTGAGCGCTATTCAGAATTGTATGACATGACCCGACACAACCTCAAACCTGCGACAATCATGGATGATGAGCTATTGGGACCACAAGATTTCCTCGACCTGCAAGTATTGTGGTATCTATACCAGTTCAGTCCATCCTATGTTGAAGGGCAATACAACTCTAGCCATCGCGACCAAGGCCTCATCGATTTGTTCATGCAAAATGGCCAATACACTTTGGAAGATTTGACCTATGTTTTGGATGCGCAAGAAGCGCATATGTCGAACATTCTACCCATGTACTCTGAGTTGGCTGCAAGCGGCCAAGTCGAGTTGACGACTACTCCGTATTATCACCCCATCATGCCACTACTGATGATGGATGGCTGGACGTTTGAAGATGGAATTCGTGTTAGCAAGGAGTCTTGGCCTGAGGATGTCACCAATCATCTGCAGACTGGCATGGATCTGTTTGAACAGGAATTGGGATTCCGTCCAACAGGGATGTGGCCCAGTGAGCAATCCGTATCTCCTCCAATGGTCCAACCCGTCGCCGATGTTGGCATCGAATGGATGGTGACTGACGAGTTGAATCTCGAAGAATCTACAGACCTCAATGGAGATACGATTGATGTATCCATCGCTTCGAATTTGGCCACACCTTGGGTCGTTGATGATGTCGCGGTCGTATTCCGTGATCGAGTCATTAGCGATCGTATCGCTTTCCAATACGGTTCGATGACACCGGAAGCTGCAGTGTCGGATTTCCTCGCGTATTGCGACAATATCCGACAGCAACTGCTGGACGAAGGCAAGGACCCTAGTGACCATCTGCTGACAGTCGCCCTAGATGGGGAAAATTGGATGTTCATGTCGGAATTCCAGCATCAGGACAATGGTCGCCCCTTCACCGAAGAATGGTTTGGTCGACTGACTACACATCCAACCATTGTTACCACTACTCCAGGAGAATTCCTTGAGAAGAACTTGACATTACCTGAAATCGATGTTATCGGGACAGGCTCATGGATTGATGGCACCCTTTCAACTTGGGCTGGTGAGGCTGAAGAGAGCCTAGCTTGGCAAAGATTGGTCGAAGCCCGAAAAGCACTGGTCGCGTTTGAGGCAGAAAACCCGAATGACCCAGGTCTTGCAGATGCTTGGGAAAGCCTGTACATTGCCGAAGGTAGTGACTGGTTTTGGTGGTATGGCCTAGACCAAGATAGTGGTTATGATGAGATGTGGGATGTATTGTTCAAGGTACACTTGTCGAACATTTATCAGGCAATAGACATCGATTTGCCGCCGTATTTGCAAGACCTGTGGACGAATCCCGCTTTACCAGAAACACCCTATGGAGGGGTGATTGAGCCAATGATTGACGGAATTGCATTGCCCGGCGAATGGGACGGGGCTGCAATGTATGACGCGGGCATGGATGACGAGTTGTTGGATATCGAGTCCTTCCATTTGGGATACGATGCTTCCAACGTCTATGTACGAGTCGACTTGGGTAGTATGCCCGATGACTGGAACACAATGGACTTGGAATCCTCACCAGACCTTTCCATTTACTTCATGCAGCCGAATGCGATAAATTTCAATGAGGTTGAAACCAATTATCGGACCTATTATGGAAACAAGATTCTCGGCTTCCCCGCCAAGAGCATGGTTTCGTTCAACTTAGGGGAAATGTGGGAAGATGGTCGTGCAAAATACGACAGATTCACCGCCAAGGGAATGGTTGGAGATAATGAGCGCTGGGACTTTGAGGAGCAATCGGTTCTTGGTGCCTGTGCGGCCAAAGATGTCTTCGAATTCCAAATTCCATGGTCTGACATTGGATTGGCACCCAGGTACTCCACTCGGGTGAAAGTTGTCACGAGTTGGGCTGAATCTCTTTCCTATGGAGACGGCACTGATGTAGAAATTGCACCCGCCGCACCTGCGGAAATGGTCATGCCTGATTTGGAAGAATGGGTGACATTGTTTGATGATGCTGATGCTTTGGGTGATGAAAATGGAGATGGTGATTACACCTATCCATTGGCCGGAGACTTTGCCCCAGGCTCAGGTTTGTTCGACATTACACATCTCAAAATCAGCCAAAGCGCATGGAATGCTCGCTTCGAAATCACGTTTGCCGAGATGACCGATTATTGGGGGCTCTCAAATGGGTTCAGTCATCAAATCGTGCAGATTTATGTCGATCAAGGTGAAACTTCCTATGGCGAAACGGAGATGCTCGATGGAGCATTTGCACAAATTCACTCAGATTGGGCTTGGGAAGTTGCCATCTCCGCCACGGGTGATCCAGGCGCAGTGAAGACCGTCATTGCCAACACAGGCGAAACATCTGCAAAGGGTATTGAGGTAAGTTCTGACAAGGATGCAAAGACTGTGTTCATCACAGTGTCAAAGAACATCATTGGGGATGATGTTCCCGACTATCGATTTGTTATCGTTGCAGGTTCTCAAGATGGATTTGGTACAGGCAAGTGGCGTGATGTCGATGCAGAAGCAAAGACTTGGCGATTGGGCGGCGGGGCTGATCCCAGTACCTTGGATGGATTGGATTACGACCCCAACATCATTGACATGTTCCTCGATAACGAAACGGATCAAGCCGCAATGCTCGGCTCCTACGATGTATCCACTCAAACCTATGCCACACTCACTGGAATTGAGCTTCCAGATGTAGCCCAGCAAGTGTTTGGTGTCAGCATCTCAAGCATCACTGCCAATTCTGCGATTGTCTCTTGGTCGACAACCAAGGCGGACAATGGTAAGGTTACATGTGCAAACAACTCGTTTGAGACAACAGAACCTGCCCTTACTCACGCAATACAGGTGAGCCAACTGGTTGCGGGAACATCCTACAATTGTACGATTTCAGTTGTGGACGCATCCCCCATGGCGATTTCCTTCAACACATCCACAGAAACGGACACCACGCCACCAGAGGTACTGAACCTCGCCGTAGAAGTCCTAGAGGATGGTGCCCTACGAGTGACGTGGTATACAA
>DAVT01000126.1 GCA_002505685.1 Euryarchaeota archaeon UBA501
GCCAACCATTTGCCAAATAACAATTCAGAACGTGCGGTTGGAGTACACAATAGCGCCTCCATCGTCCCCCGTTCACGTTCTCCTGCTGTGAGGTCAATCGAAGGTTGTATGGCTGCCGTAGCAGTCCACATGGCCACTAAGATCGGGATGAACATTGCCAAACCCATAGCGGCTACTTCTCCACCACTTGCTACATCTGCCTTGCCCTGATCACCGTCCCAGTGGATCGGGTCAAATACCTCTTCTCTTGTGAGATTATTATCAGCAAGTGTGGCATTGATGACATCTGCTTCCCAAGTTAATACCGCGTTGAGGGTACGTGTACGGGCTTCCCAAGATAACTGGTCGGTCGAATCAGACAATATCGCATAATTCCATGATTCCGAGGCATTAGAATCCACGCGTTCCAATCTCAATATAGCATGGATAACTTCTGGTGTCGAATCTGAATTTAACCTGTAGACATCATCTCCAGGTTCAGACAAACTCTCATGTTGACTGAGATTTACCTGCATAACATTGAGATTTTCCATCTCAAGATAGGAACTCAAGTTCTCGCTAAGATCACCTTGGACCTCAATGTGCAGTTCATATTCAGACAATTCAGCAGCTTCGCCCTGGAGAAACAATGGTAGGGCAATGAATATGGCCGGGAAAATCATCAATGGAACCAATACCATTGCCAATACAGTGCGCCAATCTCGTACAAAGTCAATCAATTCCTTTCGCGCAACAATGAACACTCGAGAAAGATGAATGCGTCCCATCAAGAACTCCTCCTTGTCAGTAACCGTCTCCACGCTCCTGCGATTTTCCCTTCCTCATCAGGTGGCTGAATTCTTGCCTCATCTTCGGTTAGTGCAACGTAAGCCTCTTCCAAATTATTCGTATTTGAATTTTCCAAAAGGGATTTTGGGGTACCATTAGCACGAATAGTACCATTGTGTATGATGACAATTCGATCGCAAACCTGCTCCGCCTCGGCAAGATTGTGCGTACTGTAAATGACAGTTCCTCCTTCATCTCCCAATTTACGCACCAACTTGCGCACCATTCGAGCACTGGTGACATCTAACCCTCCAGTTGGTTCGTCCAATAGTAGAATCTTCGGGCCGTGTGATAATGCTCGCAATAACGCAGTTTTTTGCCGCATTCCACGGGAAAAACCCCGCGTGGAGCGATGCAAGTCCTGCTCGAAATTCAACAATTTCGCAAATCTCTCAGTTCTTGTCCACGCCATTTCATCATCGACCCCATTGAGTCGACTGTGGTAGCGGATATTTTCCCAAGCAGTAAGTCGTGCATACAAACCCGTTGCTTCAGGAACTACCCCCACATTTTCTCGCATGGTATGAATGTCTACAGCATCGCCACCTATTGTACCCTGAACTTTACCCGTAGTGGGTCTGTATAAGCCGCATAATAATCGTAGCAAAGTCGTCTTCCCAGCACCGTTACCACCTACAAGCCCGACAACTTCACCTGAATGGAAAGCCACATCGACATTCTGTAATGCAGTCACTTCACTAAATGTCTTGGTGACATCACAAACATTGAGTAGCAACTCAGACATTTTCACACCAACTATTCGGCGTACTCTACCAATTCAACGAGTACACCACCAGTACTTGAGGGATGTACGAATGCTATACTGCTTCCATGCGCGCCCGCAACGGGTGATTCGTTAATCATACGTATTCCAGATTCCATTAAACGGTTAATCAGAGCCTGCAATTCACTGACCTCAAAAGCAATTTGTTGTATACCTGGACCCCTTTTTTCAATGAATTTTCCTATCGGTGTGTCTGTACCTGTCGGTTCGAGTAATTCAATTCTAGGCGATTTTTCCCCCTCTGTATCGAAAAATCGGATATTGACTCCCTGTTCCTGATTTGTTTCATCATCACCCTGCACCAAACCCAGAATTTTCCAAAATTTCGTCGCATCTTCCAAATTGTTGGTTGCGATACCAATGTGATCAATTCTTATGCCCACTGTATCACCTCAAAACCCACTGGGTGCAGACCAAGTACCAAACACATCCTTCATCGAATTCATGATTTCTCCAACACTACAATAGACCTGAACTGCTTTCAAAATATGTGGGAATAAATTCTCATCAGTTGCTGATGCTCGTCTGATTTCTGCAAGTGCAGTAGACACAACTGATTCATCACGCAGCTCCCGAAGTTGCTGCAACTTCAGTTGTTGCATTTGCGCTATACTTTGATCAATCTTTTGCCCCTCAATCTCAGATACTTCTTCAACAGTTGCATGATTGACCCCGATTACTTTTCTCGATTTACTTTCGATATCTTTGGTTTGTTTCCAAGCAGATTCGTGTATGCGACGCTGTTGATAACCATTTTTCAACGCAGAAAGTGCACCCCCCATTGAATCGATTTCTTGAATCAATTGGTATGCTTGTTGACATATAGTATCTGTAAGGGCTTCAACGTGGTAAGAACCCGCAAGCGGGTCAACTACGTCTGCCACGCCAGTTTCCTCCGCCAAAATTTGTTGAGTTCGCAATGCAATGGTTGAGCTTTGTTCCGTCGGCAATCCAATAGCCTCATCATACGAATTCGTGTGTAGTGACTGTGTGCCCCCCAAAACTGCGGAAAGTGCCTGATAAGAAACGCGAGTGATATTGTTGAGCGGTTGTTGGGCGGTGAGAGTAACTCCGGCAGTTTGAGTATGGAATCGTAGCATGGTAGATTTCACATTTTTCGGAGAGTAACGCTCTGTCATAAGTCGATGCCACAGTTTTCTAGCAGCTCGGAATTTCGCAGCCTCTTCAAAGAAATCATTATGGCAACCAAAGAAAAATGACAACCTTGGAGCAAAGTCATCTACATCCATACCCGCCTCAATTGCAGCATCGACGTAAGCCAATGCATTGGACAATGTGAAGGCCAGCTCCTCCACAGCGGTCGCACCCGCTTCTCGGATGTGGTATCCCGAAATACTGATGGTATTCCACATGGGGTGATGATTAGCACAGTAAGCCATCAAATCGGTAATCAAGCGCATACTTTGTTCTGGAGGGAATACATGAGTGCCTCGTGCAATATATTCCTTGAGAATGTCATTTTGAACAGTACCTCGGATTTTGCTAACATCCCCTCCTTGCTCTTCACAAACTGCAACATACAAAGCGAGTAGGATAATTGCAGGACTGTTAATTGTCATTGATGTGGATACTTGGTCGAGTTGTATTTGGTCAAACAAGGCTCGCATATCCAAAATCGAATCAATCGCAACCCCGACTCTACCAACTTCCCCCAAGCTCAGTGGGTCATCACTGTCCATCCCCAATTGAGTGGGTAGGTCGAACGCTACTGAAAGGCCGCTTTGTCCGTGATTGAGTAGCGAAAGAAATCTCAGATTTGTTTCTTCCGCGGTACTAAACCCAGCATATTGCCTCATCGTCCATAATCGGCTTCGATACATTGTTTCGTGCACACCACGAGTAAAAGGTGGTTGCCCGGGAGACTCAGCAGCGACACTCACATCTTCTTGCGAGGGCATGGGGGAAATTGGCAGTCCACCGAGGGTTTCGAACCGCTCCTTACGTAAACGCACCGCAACACCTCGTGACACACGAAGGGGTCAGGCCCTTCAATCGTTCGTGAAAAACATTAGCAGCAAGAATCATCGCCGCAGCAGTCGTTCTGCTTGTGTTCATGACCATTAGGGCCGTGTACATGGCCATGGCTAATCTCATCTTCTGTTGCTACTCTCACCTCGACCACGTCAACCTCAAAGTGGAGTGTTTTTCCCGCCATTGGTGGGTTAAAATCACACTTGATTTGTGAATCTGTAATGGCTACAATTCGAAATGGCCCAGCATCTGACATTAACATCATACCTAAATCAAGAGGCATTTCTTCAGGAAACATTTCTCGCGGGACCTCTTGAACAAGGGCATCTGATGGGTGCCCATATGCATCTTCAGGTTCAAGTGTGAATGAACGAGAATCACCAGCCTTTGCACCCATTAACTCTCGCTCAAATCCAGGGATCATTCCTTTGTGTCCAACCAAAAATGTCAGAGGATCTCCGCCTTTACTTGTATCAAACATTTCACCACTATCTGGGAATGTTCCTGTATAATGCACACTTGCTACTGTATCGTTTTCTATTTCTGTCATAATTTCACCTTCTTGTTGTTAATGAATCGATCAATTTACCAATTTTATCTGAGCATGAATCACTGATGATGCCTGCAGCTACTTTTTCAGCAAGGAATTCTTTGGCTTCAGAAACTCCTTGTCGTTCTCCTTTTGCCCAAGTTTGCCCCAAGACATTTGACCTGTGCTCATCCTCAACATTTTCTTCATCGAGGATGCGTCGAACATCATACTTGAATTCCATGTATTTGCCACGATTTAACTTTTGAACTCTCTTTGTTGGCCCCTGAGGACGATTACGTTTACCCTGTCGTCCACCTTTTCGGGGTGTTGATTTCGCACCACTTTTCTTTTTGAATGGGTTTGACGGCTCAGCAGATTTCGCAGGTGCATCATCCTTCTTTGCAATTGGCTGGTTCGCTTTGAGCCTCGTCGCTTCAATCAACTGTTTTGCCCGTTCATCTGTTCTCTTTTGAGATTCAGTTCGCGCAGTATCAGTAACTTTCCTCAACCCAACGCTTTTTCCAGCTTTGGCAGGTGTTTTCACCTGATTTGCGGGTGTATCTGGTTGCCTAGATTTGGACCCAGTGGGTGCTGCTGGAGGAGCAGTCTTCTTGCTCCCAGGAGGTGTTGGTGGGGCTCCGCCTCGTCCGCCTTTCCGACCACCTTTCGGACGTGGCTTACGTGTATCAGATGTAGACTTTCTAGGGTTCTTGAACGGATTTGACGGTTCGTCATTGGCACCCAAGTCTACTTGCCTCCATCCGGACCTCAAACCCACCCGCCATAAGGGTTGGCTTCCTGACATCCTAATTCCAAAGAATAGGAGTTTCATCGGTTCGCAAATCCTGCCTAACGCCTGAGTCTTCAAGACGAGTGGGTTCACCCCACAATAGTTGCAGCCGTCCAAGCGTAGCAATCATGCTTCCATTATCGATACAGAGTGGTTTAATGGGGACGTGAGATGATGCTCCCCGATCTTTTGACATATGGTCACACATCCCCCTCAAGCGTTCATTACAAGCCACACCCCCGCCAAGCAATAACTCTGATTTTCCGGCGTGAGCCATCGCTCTCTCTGCAACTTCGACACAGGCAGCGAATGCATGTTCTTGCAGTGACCAGCATACTGCCTCGAGTGGCTTGCCCCTTTCGATAAGATTGAGTGCTGCGTTCAGAATTCCTGAGAATGCCAAATCCATACCCTGAACGGCATATGGTAATTCAAGACCTTCAAGGGTAGGATTTGGATTTTCAGCCAACCACTCATTGGCTAATTGCTCTATTTTTGGACCCCCTGGGAAGGGTATGCCCTGTTCTCTGGCGAACTTATCTAGCATATTTCCTATTCCAATATCCAGTGTTTCACCAAGCACACGATAGCGTCCATCCAAGCGAGCAATAACTTGCGTGTTTCCACCGCTTGCATATAGAAGTACAGGATCGTCGCATCCACATCGCTCTCGCCCCACCTCGATATGTGCAACGCAATGGTTCACACCAACAAGGGGTACATCGAGCTGGGTGGCCAAAGAACGCGCAACTGAAGCACCAATTCTCAAACAAGGCCCCAATCCTGGACCTTGTGAGTATGATACTGCCTTGATTTCATCGACCTTCACTTCTTCATCGAGTAATTTCCTCAAAATTCCCCCGGCACGCTCAGCATGGTGGTCTGCTGCCTCACGAGGGTGTATCCCTCCTTTTACCGGCCGAACAAAGGCAGAAATGGACTTACCTGGGACGCCTAAACCATCGACCCAACCAATTGAGAATGTATGGGCCGTAGATTCAATTCCAAGCACAATTCCACCCACATCGCGACTGCGATTTTTCTCGCACGAGGGTGCCCTAGCGTCAAGAACCACGTTGGCCGCACTAGGCACACCCTTTCAAGCCTGATGGATTACGGAATATGATGGCACAGGATGTCCAGAGGTCCATTTTCGTTAATGCGGGTCGTATCGCGCATTTCTCCTGTGGCGACACTAGTCAGCCTCTCGTAGGCGAAGAAATGACATCTGAACAACAAATTCACGATTGTGGATTTGGATTTGTGGTTGAAAATGGACACTTTGTAAAAATCGCACATAGCGAGGAGATCGAAGATGAATATGGCCACGAAAATTCCGTAAATTTGCAAGGGCGAGCCATCATACCAGGACTTGTGGATGCACACACTCACTTGTTGTGGGCTGGCGACCGCTCAGCAGAAATGAGAATGCGGCAACAAGGTATGTCCTATGCCGACATTGCGAACGCAGGGGGCGGCATCCGGTACACAGTCGCGAAAACGAGGGAATGCAGGGATTTCGATGTAATCGCAGAGCAGCGTTTACAGTGGGCTATGTCCCTTGGAACAACATCGATTGAAGTTAAATCAGGATATGGACTAGATACCGTCACCGAACTCAAAATGTTAGAGTCATATGGAAGGATGAAGGATAAGTTTCCAGAGTTATCCATGCATATCACTTGGATGGGAGCACATGACATCCCAAATGTAATGGATAAACACCAATATGTCGAACAAATACTGTCAGAACAACTTCCTGCGGTTGTAGAGCAAGGAATAGCAGATTCAGTTGACGTATTTTGTGAACCTGGTTGGTTCACAATAGAAGATACTGAATCAATCTGTAAAGCCGCTTCAAAATCTGGACTTTCGATTAGACTTCACGTCGACGAGTTTGTCGACGGTGGTGGGTTGGGACTCGCAGCAGAACTCGGTGCCACAACAGCCGATCATGCAATCCATTCTGGTACAGAGTCTCGCTCATTAGCTGCAAAGGCAGGAACAGTGCAGGGCTTCTTACCCGGGACACCCTATATTTTGGGAACCGAACATTGGCCACCTGCCAATGAATGTATACAGAACGGATGGGCTTGGAGCCTAGCCTCAGATTACAATCCAAACTGCCAATCCCTTTCGATGCCGATGGCTGGCTCCTTGGCTGCGCATAGAATGGGAGTCGATCCAATTGCCGCACTTGCAGCCTCAACTCGAAACCCTGCCACTACAATGACACAATCTAGCACACATGGAGTAATCTGTGAAGGAACAATAGCGAATTTCAATATTCTACATTCCGCA
>DAVT01000046.1 GCA_002505685.1 Euryarchaeota archaeon UBA501
TTCTTTGCACAACTCAAACCTACTAAACTAGCACCAATCACCAGAATTTGCAAATTTAATCCCCCGGTTTGATTTCAAGAGCAAAAACTGGACATGCGGGGATACAATGTTCACAGTGTACACAATTTGGCTCGTCGACCACAGCCAAAAGAGAATCTAATGAAAGTGCGTCTACGGGACATAAGGCAATACAAGCTCCACAACCGAAACACGATCCATCATCAACCACAAAAACATGGTTGGGGATGCGTGCCATGATGTTCTCGAACAAACTACCACACATGAAACCAACCCACCCCTTGATTTCCAGTGGAACGGTTTTGAAAGTCGTAAAAGATATCATGAATGCTATCTTTTATTCAAGTTGATATGCTTGTTCAAGTAAGGGGTCATTGTAGTGTATAGTCATTGAGTGAACATTTCCTAAATTTATTATTCAAAAAATTAGATTCCTCATCTTCCACTGGAAATGCGCCCCCCCTCTTACCGAACCTTCTTGACCCACTTATGATTGGTACAAACATGGTCCTCTATACTCCAGGCCGGACCAGTACATATCCTGACGAACCCATAAAATCTGGAATTCGAATCCACTTTCTCGGAGGGGGCAATGAAGTTGGTAACGTTGGCGTTGTACTCGAAGACAATACACAAACCCGTTTGTTGATCGATTATGGACTTGCACCCACTTCTCCACCTAGATATCCTTCAGAGTCACCACCTATCTCAGATGCTATATTCACCCACGCACATATCGATCATATTGGAATGGCACCCTGGCTCGTTGGAAATCACCAAACAAAATTACACGGAACTTCGTTGACTGCAGCACTTTCTCGTATCATGTGGAAAGATACGTACAAAGTCAGCTCAATTGAAGGATATCCACTACCATGGGACCGGAGAGATGAAGATGAAGCAAATCAATCATGGGAACACCACCCCTTCCACCAATTAACGAAACATGAATCGTGGGAATGGCAACTCCATCCTGCAGGACATATCCCTGGTGCAGCAATGATCGAAATACAAACACCATCTTACAAGATATTACACACGGGTGACATGGATACTCGAAGTAGCCCAAACACAAACGGCGCAACACCAGTAGATTGTGACATCCTCCTCTTAGAATCCACATATTCTGGTAAAGAACACCCAAATCGAATCGAGGAAGAGGCCCGCTTCGTCGCAAAGGTAGTCGAAGTCGTTGAACGAGGCGGTGTAGCCATTATCCCCGCTTTCGCTAGCGGTCGAGGCCAAGACATCATACGAATTTTGCACAATTCAGGATTTGATTTGAACGTCCATTATGATGGAATGGGTAAAGCAGTATCTCAAATTTGGCTCGAGAATCCAGAACACCTCCAAGATCCAATATCATTTGAGCAGGCATTCAAATGGACCCGAAGAGTACGTTCAAAATCCGACCGAAAACGAGCCCTTGAAGCAGATGTAATCGTCACAACAAGTGGAATGTTGGATGGAGGACCGGTTCTTTGGTACCTCAATCGATTGAGGAATGATAGCCGTAGTGCGGTACTTTTCACAGGATACCAAGCTGAAGGAAGTGGAGGCCGCCAACTGATCGAGAAAGGTACACTTCCAATCTACGGCCATAACGTTGAGATACACTGTGAAATTGATAGATTCCAACTTTCCAATCACGCGGGCCATTCAGAGTTGGTAAACTTCGCCGAAGCCTGCAATCCAAAACATGTCATCCTCTTCCACGGCGACCCAGAAACAAGACCACTTTTGGCTACAACACTCGAAGAAAAAGGAATGATTGTCTATTGCCCAAATAATGGCGAAAGCATCCAAATCAATTGATCCTTTCCCCAGTTTGTACAGCCCATAACCGAGCATAGACACCATTCATATTCAACAAATCTTCATGCTTCCCATCCTCAACAATAGCACCATTTTCCAATACAATGATTCGATCAACGTTTCGAATTGTTGAGAGACGATGTGCGATTATGATGGCAGTCCGCCCCCGAGTTACTTGCTCAATGGAACGTTGTAATGCAGCCTCAGTTTCATTGTCAACAGCAGACGTTGCTTCATCCAAGAGTAATAATGGCGCATCTTTCAATACAGCTCTTGCAATTGCAATCCGCTGCCGCTGCCCCCCAGATAATCGATGTCCACCTTCACCCACCATTGTCTCCCACTGTTGTGGTAAACGTTCGATAAATTCAGTCGCTTCCGCAATTCTCGCAGCATTTCTGACAGAATCATCATCAGCAGTAGCCTTCCCATACCGGATGTTTTCTAGAATACTGGTTGGGAACAAAGTGATATGCTGATCAACCAATGAGATAGATTCTCGCAAAGACTTCAATTTCCAATCGGAAATATCTGTATCAACCCACTCAATTCCACCTTCATCGGGCTCAACAAATCGCAACAACATCCGAACCAAAGTTGTCTTACCCGAACCAGTGGAACCAACCACACCCGTAACCTGCCCCCCTCCAATTGTCAAATTCAAATTTGTAAAGACATCTTCACGACCCGGATAACCAAATGTAACCGAATCAAACACAAGATTTGATTCCACCATCTCACCATTCTCAGGGATGAAATCCCCTTCACGCAAAGTGTGAGGAGTATTCAACACATCAAGCACCCGGGTCGAAGAAGCCATTGCCCGCTGATACAAATCAAAAGTTTCACCCAACCTAGTCAACGGCCACAACAACCGCTGTGTCATGAACACTAGAACGGAATAAGCTCCAACCGCCAACCCACCTTCCAATGTGATCCAACCCCCTAGCAACAACGTCGCAGTGAACCCACACAAGATTGCCATACGAATCAATGGCGTAAATGCGGCAGATAACCGAATAGCATCCCGATTCGCCTCTCTGTAAACAGAACTCAATGATTCCACTCTTTGATATTCCCGCTCTTCCGCAGTGAAGGATTGAATGGTAGACATTCCAGACAAATCGTTCTCAAGTAAGGCATTCATTGCACCCGCGGCCCGTCGAACCTCAGCATACCTCGGCTCCAAACTTCGTTGGTAGCGGAACGAACCCCA
>DAVT01000087.1:0-611 GCA_002505685.1 Euryarchaeota archaeon UBA501
CAAATTCATCTTACAGATACAGGCTGCCGCCGACCTTGGTTGGAGAAATCAATGGCTCAAAGGCTCCCAATCCAATTCATCTTACGTACCGACCCATCTACTATTGAAGATCAATACGATTTGAGCATAGATACACGTTCTTTCGATTCGACCGGCCAACAATGGTCTGGCGGCGTTACGATTCAAGGCCGAGAACCACAGACAGAGATCATTGCACAACGTTCTGATGGCACGGTAGAATGTTGGACAAAAGGCCCACTACCTGAGGTTGAAGGAGGTTGGTTGGAACGCTTCAATGGAAACTTCGATGAGGAATCAGCAAGTGTGGATTCTTCGATACTTCGTGGTATTGAATTGGCGTCAGAGCAAAAGGCGTAGTTCACCTGCACCCCTTTATGCGCCCATCATCAACCCCCGATACAATTTCTTATGTTCGGGCACAATCGGGCCCTTCTCATATCATTTTGATAGATCCAGATGATGCTAGTCCAGACGTTGCAGCTCAACGATGTGTAGCAGCAGTTTCTGCAGGCACTAGGATGATTTTCGTTGGGGGGTCCTCCGGTACAGATGAAGATAATGTTCACCCGACCGTAGTCGCCATCCAAGAA
>DAVT01000087.1:1012-1857 GCA_002505685.1 Euryarchaeota archaeon UBA501
GTAGTTTTGTTTCCTCAAGGGGCTTCAGCACTTTCCCCATCAGCAGATGCAATCACTTTCATGATGCTCATGAACAGCACCAATCCAGAATTCCTGGTTGGTGAGCAAGTTCGCGGCGCCCCCTATATCCGCAAAGCCGGTGTTGAACCGATGGGGATGGGTTATGTCATCTGTGCACCCGGTGGAAAAGCCGGCGAGGTCGGCCAAGCGAAATTGATTGAAGCCAATGAAACTGAACTCATTGCTGCCTACGCAATGTGCGCAGAAGCATACGGGTTTTCGATTTTGTATCTCGAAGCAGGTAGTGGTGCCCACACACCCGTCAATCCAGAACTTATCCGCGCGGCTCGCGTAGCCAGCGACAAACTCGTGTTAATTGTCGGCGGCGGCATTCGGGATGGAACCACAGCCAAAATCGCAATCGACGCAGGCGCGGATTGGATTGTGACAGGAAATCTCTGCGAAGACTTTGCTGACGCGCACGAATTACAAACAACGTTGGAGACGTTTATTTCAGAAATGAAAGCATAATTTTTGAGGGATAGCATGGATCTATACACTATTTCATTTTTCTTTTCAACGATGTGGGTCGGACCCTTCTGGTTTGGAATGCTAGTTTACCCCGAACATGATCTGACTCAGAAAGCCATGCAAGGGCCGTGGTTTTTCCTCGGCCCCATTCTCATGTGGTGGGTGGTTACTCTCGCAGACCCTCAGGGACTGATCGACCTCATGAAAGATACTACAGATCCGACAACAATTCTCGACAACCTTGCAATTATTCTAGGTTCCAAGCCAGGTGCTGCGGCCGCCTGGGCACACATGGTTGCTGGAGATATTTTTGT
>DAVT01000087.1:2245-12743 GCA_002505685.1 Euryarchaeota archaeon UBA501
CCAATCATATTCTTTGGAGTAATGTTGATGCCGGTGGGTGTCATCATTTACACGATTTTTGTACGACCAACAAAAGATGACTAAACATTGATTTTTATAGCAAACCTCATCCAACGGATCATGGCGTTTGAATGCAACATCGATGCACGAGGTAAAGCCGCCCGACTTCGCCTCGGAATCATAGCAATATTAGGTGGTGCTTTGTTAGGCACCACTACATTTCTTGGAATATTGCCCACAACATTAGGATATGTCGGGGCCGGTGGTTCAATCGCAGGTGGCCTGTTTTCAATGTGGGAAGCTCGAATGGGTTGGTGTGTTGTTAGAGCGATGGGTTTCAAAACACGAGTGTAATCACTCAGGATCATCATCGATGTCGACCATGGTTGCAGGTGCAGTGCCACCAGGCTCTTGGACGGGCGATGGCTCAGGAATCGACATATCATCCTCAATTCCCAACGCTTCCTTACGAGCTTGAACTTGTTCATGTGCTCTTAGCACCCCTAATGAATCTTGGAATGCAGCACCGACCACTTCGCGGGTTCGCTCACTCTTCTTGAGCGTGTCAACTTCAGCCAGAGTTCTCTCATGGAGTTCCTCGAGCGCCTTTAGTTCTGCAGAGCGGTCTGAAAGACCACCCTCAATGTCCTGCATGGTGAGCTGCATCTGTGAAATCCGCTCATCACGCTCAAACACATCACGGTGTAGTCGGCGTTCACGTCGGCGCAACGCCTCATATTCGCGATTACGCTCAAGCAAACGCCGTTTCAATTCTTCGATTTGTTCTACGAGGTAATCATGTTCTGCACTGATTGAACGGGGACCTTCCATGACACGCTGCATTTGCGCCTCCATCTCTTTGATTCTCAAATCGCGTTGTTCGAGCAGACCCCGAACTTGCTCAACCATTTCTCGCAATCGTTCACGTTCACTCTCGAGTGCTTCCCTCTCAGCATCTCCAGATTCGATTCGGCGATGTGTATCTTCCAACTCTTTGTTGAGCATTCTTACCTCATCAGCAGTAATACTGGTTAGGCCCGCTTCGGCCGCCTTTTCCAAAGCATCAACCAATTGGTCCATTTTCCCTTCCATTTCGGCGATGACATTCCCCTGATCTTCACAAACCGCAGAAAGACGAGCATTCTCACTTTCCATACTTTCCATTCGATTCATATCAACAGAAGTTGCAAGCGCCTCATTTTCCCCCCTCGAATCTTCCAACATCCTCTCAAGGTGGATGATCCGTGCATCTTTATCTCGAACCTCTTCATCAAGACGACTCAAACGCGCCTTTTCAGGCGCACCAATATCTTCTCTTTCAGCCAAATCGAGCTCTAACACCCGATTTCGTTGTTTTACTGAAGCAATCTCACCGTTTTTTGTAGAAAGTTCATCCCAAGCAGCGAGGACTTCCTCTACCAACTGGTCCGCATTGTAGCCTTTGAGCATCCCTGCTAAGGCCGCACGGTCTACACTCTCTGTCCCATCCATAGAAGAGGCCGACATGGTCAATCGGACCGTATCGTCACTGTTCCATTCTTGAACCTTCACATTGAAGAGGGAGTCAAAACCCACTTCTGGGACCCCTATGGGGTCCACCGAGCCTTAATCTCAGTTGATGGCAGTAAATTGGTCATCAGGCATGTCGCCAGCCAATACAAGAGCACCTTCTGCAACCTTTGTCACAGGGTCTTCTGCACACCACACACTGACATCACCAATGTCGGCCAATCCTTCAGCCACAGCGTCAGCCAATCCTTCGATTAGTGAGCCGCCGCCAGCGAGAATGATGTTGTTTCGCATGGTCTGTTGATACTCAGGATCAGCACCCGCAACAATTCCCTTAACCGCATTCACGACAGGAGTAACAAGGCCCGTGCAGGCGATTCCAACTAAATCACCAACATCGACGACTTGCTTCTTACCATCTACACTGAGTTCAACCATCATTTCACGATCGTCACCAACATAGGAACCAGCTTCTTTCCACTGGCGAACCATATCTTTGGTCAACTGTGCACCAGTGTACTTCTTCTCGATGAGTGTCTTTAGTTCCTCATCAATCCAGTCACCAGCTTCTTCAAGCGTGCACTCGTCGTCGTCATTGGGGAATGTTCCATACATTCGACAAACATCAGTAGTACCTGCACCAATATCAACAACAATGCTTCCACCAATTTCCCCAAGACCGTAAGCGACAGCGAATGGTTCGGAGACGACCATAATCGCGTTGACCTGACCTCGCAAAATCGAGACAAGGTTGCTCTTATCGACGAATGAAATGTGACTTGGTGAGCAGATGACACCGTAGACCTCATCGAATTCTTCAGGGTCTACACTCTCGACCAAGTGGGTGACGAAAGCCTTGGCTGCAGCCAGATTGTTCTCATCATCTTGTGCGACACCAGCGGCGAGCGGGCGATAGAGATTGCAAGCGAGTTTATTCTTCAACGCATCTGCCCCAAATAGTGTGTCTCTCTTGAGGAAATTCCGTGCGATTGGATCCTTGGGCTTACCCACGATCGTTTCGACTGTTCCGCCTTGTCCATTGCTTGCTGAAATCGTAGATTGGTATGTCCCCAAATCGATTCCGAGGTATAGTCTGTCTGCCATTTTTGTCACCTAACGCACTTTGCGCCACTCACGCGCACGCGAGTCCTAGGTTTGAAGGTTCACCTTGCTTCGACTCACGAAAACATCCAGATTTCGAGTAAAAAAAGGCATAAATTTACATCACAACTGATTTTTTTTACGCGTCCCCATAACCCTATTCAGATTATGGATCCACAATCCAACCAACACCAATCCAGAAGAGAAACACAACACAAAAGAACCACCCTCTTCTTCAACCTCTGGTGTTTGGTGGCCCCAACTAGATAACGCCGGGTCATCGGGCGCACTATCAAACAAGTTATCGACACCATCTCCATCACGATCATCATCACAGACATCCCCAACCCCGTCCCCATCAAAGTCGGTTTGATTCGTGTTGGGGGTTGCATGGCAATTATCACTTTCATCACACACATCATCTCCATCGATGTCATCACACTCAGTTGAAACATCCCCGCCGCCCCCACCATCACTAGAGATTACATCATCGAAGTTGATGATGACCCGATCTTGGTCATGCAACTCGATTAAATTCCAAGGTCCATTTTGCACAACACCATTTACAGATACGGTGACATTTTCGGGATCCAAGAACAAAGGCACCAATCCTTGATTTCCAACCTCAGAGATATTCCATACCCCGAAGAAAAGAGTTAGATTCACAACCATTGGCTCATAGGTTTCAATGTGGAGCTTTCCAGTCTCATCGTGGGTGTGCAATAAGTGCATCATTCCCGGGCATGCCGACGTATCGATGCCCATGTTTGCCGGAATCAAGACCTGCTCACCCCGCATCACAATTTCTAGAACCGGATGAATGTGCATTGCAAGACCTGAATGACTATCCAAACATTGCTCAGAGAGCGTAGGGCCGGACACAGGCTCAGGATTATCCACCTCAACCACCAACCCACTCACACCTCGTACGGAGAGTGCGAAACCCAACATATCACCATCACTTCCAAGTACGCCAGTGAGGTTACCTAGCCCTACCGTCGTAGCCCGCACTTCAACCGTCACATACTCATGCCCACTGAGATTTTCAGTAGGAATCGAAATCCACTCTGTCCCTTCCAGACTCTCATTTGCATTGAATTCAGTCCCATCTGGAAGCACAACAAACACATCGAGGTCATCAGATACAGAGCCAAATGGGCGTTGATTAAATGAAAGAAACACATCAACATCTGAACCCGAATCCAAGGTCAAATTCCAACTCACAACATCTCCTTGCTTGAGAAAAGGTCCCTGCGCACCAATCCCATCCCAACCGGACCCCATCACTTGTTCAAGCGGCCGCGAACCATTGGTATTCAACCATTGTTCGATCAACACCGTCCGATTGGTTTCGTTCATCATGAACGTATCATGAATCCATATATTATCATCGAGCAAATTACTGAGATTCGGTCGCCCCCACCCCTGCAGAGGATCGGGGGCAGGGCCCACAGTTTCAGAACCTTGTTGCCCACCTTCCATAGATTCCGCTGACATTGCAAGTAAAGCGCGTAGTAGAGGCCCCGATGGCACAAACCCTTCATCACCAAACCAACCATCCTGCACCATTTGTTGGATTACAGCGGTGATTGAAGCCCCCAAAGGAGTCGACATACTGGTCCCGGAACTGGTCCGCATATCATCGTTCATTGAAGTGATATTTCCATCCGCAGCTGCAGAGGTTATCCCCATCGCAGGAGCGACAATGAAATTTCCACGCAACCCTTCTTCAGTAGGCCCATGCGATGAAGAAGAGTACAAGTTGGAATTGTTCTCAGTCCAACTGCCCCCAACAGATACAACATTTCGAGCATTGGCTGGCTCATAGAATTTGGAAGGATTGTTACCCGGTGCGATAAAAGCGAGAGACCACGGCATCTCCCGGTGCCACAGATCAAACTCAGCACTCCTCAGAGTATAGGCTTCGGTATCATCCCCCCAACTATCAGAATGAATGACCGCACCATTCGCTACCGCTTCAGCGAGTAACCAATCAACAGAAGGTTCAGACCATCCGGATTCATTGACAACATCTTGGAATAAAATCCGGGCGCCATGCGAAGGACTCGTTCCATTGGTAATATTCCCGTGCCACAAATCACAACCCAAGGAGCCCGCAATATGAGTCCCGTGCCTGTAATCCGAGTGACCGGGGTGATCCCCATCATCAATCGTCGTATTCACAAGAACGACTTTTCGATGATCCTCACCTACCTCACCAATTGATGTCACATTCTCTCGGAAGCACCCATGATCCAATTCGATCCCAGAATCAGCCACACCGACAATGACTCCTGAACCATTCAATCCCAAATCCCACAGGGGATGGGCTTCCATGGAACCGTGCTCCATAATACTCGAAGAAACCGCATTCCTCGCCTTGGTCTCCAACAACGGCTCGACCCACCAAACTCCAGGAATACCGTCAAACACACTCGGGTTGATTCCATACACCTCAAACGAGGTTGGTAGCGCACTTTGAGCCCCTGCCAATTTCAGATTTTCAATTTCAAACGCAGAGAGTATAGTATGTTGTACGTAGGATGGAAGTCGTGGCTCAAGCACAACAAGATACCCATCAGCATAGGGGCCACGCAACAACGAATCAACATCCAATTGGTAGGTTCCACCACTCCCCCAAACGAGCACCTCTGTTGCGGAAATCTGGCGCAAAGGCTCCAAACCGTCATTTCGAAGCTGTACCCATTCTGAATGGTCCCAACCATCTTCGTCGACGATTACCCATTCCGATTCAATCACTGGTAAATCTGGGTGCTGCCAAGCCCCAGTCACAGGCACCATCACCAGTAACGAAAGTACCAGCAAAGTGCCACGCATACCACCCTCAGGCCACCATTGAACATCAATGATTCCCGCACTTGCTCAATACACATCCACATCATCGTGTTCTTCAACCCGCACCGGATAAAGAATCACTATCACTGACAATAACACAACGACAACCAAGAAGAATTGCTTACCTGGCTCCAACATATCTCCTTCCGCACTTCTCCTCAAATCATCCGGATACACGTCGGCATTGTCTCCAACCCCATCCCCATCCGAATCTTCCCATTCAAAACGATCGTAGACGTCCCAGTCAGAATTGTCTCCAACCCCATCCCCATCAGTATCATTCCATTCCATTTCATCATATGGAAACATATCCCTATTGTCACCATACCCATCCCCGTCAATATCACTCCATTGAGTATTATCATTCGGGAACTCATCCACCTCATCCGAATATTGGTCGCCATCACTGTCGAGACACCCCCACCGGTCAAAGGAGGAATTACCCCAAACATCTGGACAATCATCCACGACTTCAGAATATCCATCCCCATCTGAATCCAAACATCCGGGACGATTGCGCGTGGAATTCCCCCAAGTATTTGGACACCAATCACCACCCTCGTATTCCCAATTGTCACCATACCCATCACCATCTAGATCATTCCACTGCAGGGGATTATCTGGAAATGCATCTGCCATCGATCCGTTGGGATTGTCACCATACCCATCCCCGTCTCTGTCGGTTTGTTGTGTGGGTTCGTCAGGGAATTTATCATCACCAAGTAGATTCACATCACAAGGGTCCAATGCTTGCGTGGGCACAACAACCGAGCAGATGCCTGTGTAGGAAGCGCCAGAGTCGGTAAACCCATCTTGATCAGAGTCAATTTCTTGCGCCCCACCAGACCATAATATTGTATGTTCATTGTCCTGGTTGTTAAAACTCCACGACACAGGGCCACGAACATCCATTTCTACGACCCTCGAAATTCCGAGGGCGTCATTCACCAATCCAATGTGCAGATTCCAGAAACTGCTAGAACTCGAATAACCATAGTATCCTAGGAACCCCATTTCTAGTTTCAATTCAACCGTGCTAAAATCACTACTCTCGAGGGAATAACGCCACCCCTGGATTCCCCCACCTGACATTGAGTTTAGGTTGGTGAACGGTACCGGCCCCCCATCTTGATCTACCACGACTGCTCCATCAACCAAAATCTGAATCGAATCAATCTCAATGTAACAGTAGTAATAACACATCTCATCAATTTGGATATCCACATCCCACTCATTCACCTCTTGATTGTACAACACAACCTCTTCTTGATGCAATTCGGCATTCTCAACAGAATCAATGAGGCCCGTATTGCTGGCACCAACCAGTCCAAACAATACCAAAATCACCAACCAAAACCGTACTTTTTCTTTCACCATTCTCCACTCCAATGTACAACGCAATTCGTTATCTAACAGCCCCCTTGGATGTCGTTCTGACTATGAATCCTTCCCCGTCACCCTAGACGGTGCGCTTAAACGAGAAAGGCGGGTCGCCCGCCTCGATGCAGGCATTCAGAGCAACCGGAACTTTCCCGAATGGGCGAACCATTCAACCGTTCACCAAAGACATCGTCGCAGCGGATGAAGTCGACGCCCGCCATCGAGTCTACTCCTTCTTCGGCAGCCGTCACGGCGTTAACCGCCGCTTCGTAAACATCGACACTGTCGACAAGATCGAGCCAACCGCATCAACTGAACCCGCAGTCATCTCTGCATTCAGAGACACCCACGATTTCTCAACTGTAGAAGCGGCAGAAGAAGAGTAATCAGAAATCATTCGCCTACAATCTCGCGAATGGCAGCCAACGTCTCGGGCGTTTTTATCCCCATCATTTCGATTTCATCAGCGATTGGCACCCCATCCACTCCAAGCCCTGCAGCTAGACAGCCCCGTACCATTTCATTCGGGTAACCTAATTCTCCAGAATTCGTGCTATACCGATTTTCATTCTCAACATACAAATCCTCATGAAGAGTAGAAAGCACCCCATCTAAGGCACGACGACTCGCCCAATATGCACCAATATTTGTCTCTCCCCGAATCGGCATTTCTGCACCTTCTAGATGTGTCTCGACTGAGCCAGTAACCTTTCCAGCAGAATCTCGAATCAAAGGAGCATATGGATTGTCCATGATGACGGTGGCCAACGTAAAACCCAATCTATTTTGCAAATGCACATTCAATACCCCCTCCACTGTTTCATTCCTCACAAGTGGTTGAGTTCCAAACGACACATAGACGTGTTCAACAGGAGCCAATAAATGCTCCAATGAACCGTGGACGGCATTTCCTGTACCCAGCGCATGAGTTTGAGTGATGATGCGACAACCCAACCCATCCAACGCGCGTGCATATTCATCTTCTCTACCGGGGGGGACGACAATCAGAATTTGGGAGAACTCCAAACCCCCACCCAACAAACCTTCGACAACAAAGCGAGTTGCTGGCATACCTCCAACCTCAAGAAGGGGTTTATGGGTCGTCACACCCCCTTGCAGCATACGACTACCCTTTCCACCACACAATAGCACTGCAGCGAGGGCGACCATGGTACCCGGAACGCCCCCAAGTCCTTCAGTATGGCGCGACACTACCATCGACGGCTTGATGACACCCAAACGGTTCGAACGGCCCGGAGGGCCGAGTATGGACCAACAAGAATTGCAAAGAATTGCGCAACTTGTCGAGATGAACCGGCAAAAGATGGCCCGTATTGAAGAGCAGATCACCCGACTATCTGAAATCAGAATCGAGCAATTGGGCGTCATAGCCTCTCTCAAAATCCTGAGCACTGAACAACCCACAATGATTCCATTGGGAGGAGGGGTCCAATTGCCAGCGACTCCGACAAGTGAGACCGTAATCATCGATATTGGTTCAGGAATACAAGCGGAGAAACCCCGTTCTGAAGCCATCGAAATTCTTGAAGCGCGACTATCTGAAGTCGATGCGGTTGTCACCACTCTACAAAACGAGTTTGAGGAGACGGAGAAAATAGTCTCAGAACTAGCCACGACATTCACAAACGCCGCCAAACAAATTCAACAACAATCCACTGAAGAACCGGAGAAAACACCGGAAACTCACACCCCGAAACGACGTCGGAAAAAGCACGGAACAGAATTAACACTTGATGATTAGGTGATTACATGGGATTCTTCGACCGATTCAGGAAACGGGTGCAAGAAGTCGCAGATGACACCGACATGGAAGAGTTGACCGCCGAAGAAGATAGTGAAGAAGCACTGGAAACATTGGCAACAATTCCCCAGGAAACACCAGAAGATGATTGGGACGAGCCTGAAGAAATTGAACTTCCAACACCCCCAACCGAGTCCGAAGAGGATGACGATGATTGGGATGACTGGGACGATGAACCAGAACCACTACCAACATCGACCCTTTCCAAGAAAGAGCGAAAACAACTCGAGCGCGAGAAAAAGCGCAAGGAAAAAGAAAAGAAGCAACTCGCAAAGAAAGGATTCGACGTTGATCAAGTGACACGCCCCGACGGCTCACGAGTCGACCTTCATATGATGCGCTCAACCACCGGTCGGAAACTGGTCGAAGTGCAACAAGCCCCACGAATGTCAGGCGGTAAGAAAACCGTAGAGACAGAGCGAGGGACAGAATTCGAAATCGATCTCGGTGGCGGCGTCGTAGAGAAAGGTGGTAGAATCATCAAACAAGGACCTGTTTTTGATGAATTGCTTGAGGAACTAGAACTCGTTCTATTGGAAGCAGACATGGGAAGCCGGGCACTTGAGGCAGTAATCAATGCCCTTCGACAAGAGTTGATTGGTAGCCGTTTGCGAAAAGGAGCAGATCTAACCAAGGTCATTGAAGCCAGTCTAAAGCGCGCCCTTCGCAGTCTTTTGGCAGCTGGATATTGGGACTTCAACGCGACTGTTGACGGCATGATCGAAGCAGGCGACACCCCTGTAATCGTAATGATGGTCGGCGTCAACGGCACCGGTAAAACCACAACAACTGCAAAAATCGCTCACCGACTCAAGAACGAAGGCAGAACAGTGGTCTTGGCAGCCGCCGATACGTTCCGCGCCGGGGCCATCGACCAACTCGAATCTCACGCTGAGAAAATAGGAGTCCGTTGTGTTTCTAGTCAACGAGGCGGCGATTCAGCCGCCATCGCCAGAGACGCGGTCGAGAGCGCGAAAGCGCGAGGGGCAGACGTTGTCATCGTCGACACCGCCGGCCGAATGACAAACAAAATCAATCTCATGAATGAATTGCAAAAGGTTCACCGAGTTGCACAACCCCACTTGGTACTCTTTGTGGGTGACGCATTGGCTGGAAATGATGCTGTTGAGCAGGCCATAGAATTCCAGAGGATGCTGAAGTTCGACGGAGCCGTACTTTGCAAATTGGATACCGATGCCAAAGGAGGCGCAGCACTTTCGATTGCACACGCAACAGGTCGCCCGATTGTGTTGGCCGGCGTCGGGCAAGAATATGGTGACTTGAAACAATTTGATCCAGATTGGTTGTTACAGATGATGTTTGAGTAGGTGATTCAATGGACGAGATACTACAATCCGAAGAAAGCCAGCAATTTTTCTCTCTCATCCACATGCTACAACGCAGTGCGATGATGCACCTTGGCATGATACCTGACGACGAAGGAATGATTCACTTCAATCTCGGTGAAGCCAAAGCCGCCATCGATTTACTCGGTACACTAGAAAAGCGCACCAAAGGCAACCTCGAAGATATCGAAGAAACCATCCTTCGTGGACTGATTTCTGAACTTCGAATGAACTTTGTTCGCGCACCCGAACGCCAGAAAGAAATCGAGGCCGAAATGGAGAGGCAGGCGAAATTGAAGGAAACATTCACCTCGCCCGAAACCGCTCCTTCAGACACCCTCATCAACGATGAGGAGGAGTAAATCCGACCCATACCTTTCATCATGGCATAGGGGTTCGGAGGGGTGAGTGACATGGTGCGGGTTACCGAAACAGAAGACCCCGAAGCACAACTTGTGCTGATTGTTGACAACAATCCAATGGC
>DAVT01000124.1:0-423 GCA_002505685.1 Euryarchaeota archaeon UBA501
CGGTGTAACCTGCGGCGCAATCGATGGGCAATCAGGGCCGAATACTGCGATTGACGAAGGAGCAAACAAACGACAACCAAATTTCTTGGCGGCTGCGATTACATTCTCCAAACCATCGACATTAATCTTCCAGCAAAGCTCGGGATTCCTCTCACCCGTCGCCGACAACAAGGCAGCAAGATGGTAAATTTCAGTAACGCCTTCTGATTCAACTAGGGAATTGATACCATCTGAATCCATCACATCGAGGATTCGACATTTCGCAGATTCTCGCACATCTGTGGCGATGACATTGTCCGCCCCGTACTTCTCTTCAAGCGCCTCCACCAATTCCGTTCCGATTTGTCCAAGCGCACCCGTGACTAGAATACGTGGACCCATGGGACAGTCTCAACTGCGGACGATACTTGAACATGAAGTAAG
>DAVT01000124.1:803-4238 GCA_002505685.1 Euryarchaeota archaeon UBA501
CTTGATGTAAACCCCGTTGATGACGATGAAGTACGTCGTGGTGTCGGGCGGGGTCCTGAGTGGAATAGGAAAAGGCGTAACTGCGTCAAGCATTGGAGTGCTTCTGAAATCGATGGGTTTGCGTGTGACTGCAATCAAAATCGACCCTTATCTCAATAGCGATGCTGGGACCATGAGTCCATTTGAGCACGGCGAAGTATTCGTTCTCGATGATGGCGGCGAAGTTGATCTGGATCTTGGCAACTACGAGCGTTTCCTCGACATACGATTGGGTCGCGACAACAATCTCACCACGGGCAAGATTTACTCAGGGGTTATCGAGCGTGAACGCAAGGGTGACTACCTCGGCAAAACCGTGCAGGTTGTTCCACACATTACCAATGAGATTCAGGAATGGATTGAGCGTGTTGCCTCACAATGTAGCGATGGTTCGGGTGAGGAACCGGATGTCTGTGTGATTGAACTCGGTGGAACGGTTGGAGACATTGAAAGTGCACCATTCGTAGAAGCACTTCGCCAATTTCAGTTCCGCGTCGGTCGCGAAAACATCTGCTTCTTCCACGTATCCCTTGTTCCTGTTATCGGCGTCGTGGGTGAGCAGAAAACAAAGCCGACACAACATACGGTCAAGGAGCTACGAGCTGCGGGTTTGGCTCCAGACTTCCTCGTCTGCCGAAGCAGTGAACCATTGTATCCAGAAGTCAAGGAAAAACTCTCATCCTTCTGTCATGTAGAGCCTTCCAACGTATACAGTGCACACGATGTCCCCAATATCTACCACGTAGCGTTGATGCTCAATGAACAGGGTGCATCGGAGAAGTTGTCACAACGATTGGGTGTGCCGCTACCAAGTTCACGACCTCTACTTGATGACTGGCGAGCCATGGCAGAGCGTGTCGATAATTTGAGCAAGGAATTGACCATCGCAATGGTCGGTAAATACACAGGACTTTCCGATTCATACCTCAGTGTCATCAAGGCACTACAGCACGCAGGGTTCAATTCCGGTGCCAAGATGAATATCGATTGGGTTGAGGCTGAATACCTAGAACCTCATCAAGCCGAAGAGAACCCTGAGAAACACGCTGAGTATTGGGACATGGTCAAGAAGGCAGATGGTATTCTAGTTCCGGGTGGATTTGGAAATCGGGGTGTGGAAGGAAAAATGTGTGCCGCGAGATATTGTCGAGAGACAGGTAAGCCCTATCTTGGCATATGTCTAGGCCTGCAGATTGCAGTCATCGACTTCGCGCGGGATGTTTTGGGTAAGGCCGGAGCAAATAGTACAGAATTCGATGAAGGTACCCCGCACCCAGCCGTCATTTTCATGCCTGAAGGTAGCCGTACTCATATGGGTGGAACCATGAGACTAGGCAGCCGACAAACCAATCTTCAAACCGAAGATTGCGACGCATTCCGCCTATACGGTGGAGAGATGGAAATTCATGAGCGGCATCGCCACAGATACGAAGTCAATCCAGAGATGGTCGCTGAACTAGAAGCCGCTGGAATGCGATTTGTTGGCAAAGATACCGAAGGGGAGCGCATGGAAATCATTGAACTCACAGGGCACCCATACTTCTTCGCGACTCAATATCATCCGGAATTCAAGAGTCGACCCAATCGACCTAGCCCTCCGTTCGTGGGTCTAATCGAAGCCGCACTAGATGCACAATGATCAATGCAATTCTTGATCTAGGTCTGGTCGAGGCAGCGGATCGCATTCGCAAGTTTTCAACACAATTGCTTGCAATAGCAAAATTTCACCTTTTTCGCCTTCAGTTCGAAAGACTCCACCTTGGGGCCTCCAACCTTCTGCGAGTTTTTCGTTCACCAATGAAATCAAACCCTTCGATGCCAAGGATGAGTGATTGATGATTCCAAGTGTTTGGTCCTCCATGTGGTTTGCAGAAATGACATTGTAGCGCATAGAGCACAACAATTTCGGCGACTTACTTGAACCCTTAGTCTGTGGCAACCCTCAACAAACGAGTGGTCCGATAGCCCTGCAATACCTTGAGGTATTTTTTGGTCTGGAATTCCGCATCCAATTCCACATCTCCTGTGTCTATTCTCAATTGTGCCACAGTCAGCATCTTTGCGGGTGTGACCACACCCAATACTGCATCAATCCCGATTGCTCTCAACACATCTGGTGATAGTTGCAAATTCCCCCGTCCAAGTAGGAATCCTTGACCCCCCATTGGTGAAACCAATAGTGTACACTCCCCATCGTGCTCTTCGATAATTTTGAGCAGTGATTTTTCATTGAGGTCAGTACCGATCTGCTCAGACCCCAAGGTTGCATCAATTCCAAGAAGGGTGGGCTTGAATCCAAGCCCCTCCGCAATGGTACGCAGTGTCCCGCCTGAACCCCAAATCAATAGATGATTATCATCCTGAACTAGAACCTCTTGTATGTGGTCGCCTAGAGCTTCCAAAACATCGTCTTCTTCGGTCGCCTCAACTCGCATTTTCGCGCCTTGCATCCAACGTGGACTTGCTGGCATCATCGCTTCCCCATACATGCGAACCGACCATCTCCCTTCGCGGTAAACCTCCTCATCCAAATCCATGACTTCGGTTCTGGCGAGTAGCAAATCACCTTCCAGCCAAGCCAGCAAGACTTCAGCCGCAGCGTTCGGAGATGCCGCAAAACATCCACTGTGCATTTTGACTCCACCTGGGACCCCAATTACTGGCAACTCCGGATTTTCAAGTGCTTCAACAATATCTCGTGTGGTACCATCTCCACCAGCGTATAGCAGCAATTCGATGTCTGCATCACATAGGGCCCTAACTGCAGATTGCGTTGTTTCAGCCGAGGTTTTTTCGGGTGTGTCGAAGACAATAGAATGTTCAAAGGGGCACCATACTGAACCCATTCTACCTGAGCAAGTGAGAATATCCACGTTGTTCAGACGCCCATCACATCGTTGTAGAGTGAGCCTCATCCGGGGCCCTGAGCGATCCTCAGCCCCCGCCATTCTGGCTTCCTGAGCGCGTCCATCACTGCCCTTGAATCCGAGCTTTCCTCCCAAGCCGGCATCGGGATTTACGAGCATACCAATCCGGCGGGCCATAGCAGTGCTAGAGGCATGGGGGGCATCAATTCTGCCCTTAGGGCAGGACCTACTCTAGCCACATCTTTGAAGGGGAGGAGGAAGAGTCGGAATCCATGGCGGACGGCGACGAAGACTCAATCGAGGATATCTTCAACGCCGAACTTGAGCGACTTCAAGCGGCGATGGATGAGTTAGAATCAGCACCACCCGAAGAGCCCGAAACCATAGAAGATGCTTTTGAAATTGCAACAAATGACCCTGTTGCTCCAGCTCCTGAAACGGCACCTTTGGATCCATTATTGCAGCCTCCCCCCTCACTTGATGTTCCGCTCGGGCCACCTGCTACACCCCCGATGGACACCCAACCCCC
>DAVT01000143.1 GCA_002505685.1 Euryarchaeota archaeon UBA501
GGGTTTGTATCTGATTCATACTCTCCTCCATTACCTGAGTTATTGCTGCCTTCCTCAACGTGCCAGTACGAGCCTGATACCTCTCCAGAGTATGAGACTGCGACCATGCCACAATTGCTACAACTGCCGGTAGGTGCTGTGTCGAAGTCATTGGCATACACAACGGTGTCGGTACCTCCGATGACTTCTTTCACAGAGACGTCAACATCGACGCTGCCGGAAATAGGCTGCAGGCCTGTATTTCGAACGGTTACGTTCACACTTCGTTGTCCTTCTCCAATCTTCATTTCTCGATCTTCAAAGTCATAAGCCGCAGGATAAACGCTCACGCCTCCAATACCAACGTCTTCTGAATCCAATTCAACGATTGAGATTGTGTCGTAAGCTCCACTCCAACCTTTGGAATCAATCCACATGGCCCCATTGCTGTAACTGAATGCATAATCTCGCTGACCAACGGCCAAATCGAGAGCGCTGCTTGAGCCGCCACTGAATTGATCCGCAATCACCATGGTTGGTCTGCGGCCCACATCGAAGGTTTGTGGTGAAAGATAGTTTCCACTTCCGTCATTGAGAACGATATTGACCGTGTTGATATCCCGTAGGTTGTCCGTTGTAAGCGAGCGTTGTTGACCCGCTCCAGCACTGTTCACTGTAGATACTGTCAACATGGTTGGGATGAGGAAATCCATGTTCCCATCGTCATTGATGTCGGCGATACTAACATCTGCAGCCACGTATTGACCAACGTATGCGTAATTGTTGGTATTCCATGTACCGACAGTTGTGCTGGTCGCATAGGATACGTTTTGCTCCCAACCCTGCCCCATGGCAATCATATCGATGACTCCGTCATTGTCGGTGTCTGCGATGTCAAATCCATTTGCCTCGATTTCATTCATTGCGAACTTGTGAGTGTTTGGATTTGAACCGGTCGGGTTTTCGTATTGATTGGTCACACAGTTGTATTCTAGAACGGTTACGTTGTCCCAGTTTCCTGCACTAAATCCGGTCTGAGGGCCATTGTATGGTGGAGCAGTCATCAGCCAAATATCCTGATCTTCACAGTCTCCTTGACCACCAGGGATGCCTCCACCAGTGACTGTTTCTCCCCAGTTACCGATGGCCATATCGTAGTAGTAATCATTTGTCAATGGAATTTGAGTGGTCGATTGACTGGTCTGCTGGGTTGGGTTTGGTCCACGCATAACCATGACTTCCATGTTGGTGATTGTTTCATCGAGGAATAGGCCCACAATGTCATCATACCCGTCATCATTGATGTCGGTAACTTCCATACCATACAGTCTTGGAGATACTGAGATTGGAGCAGAACGTGTCCATTGTTCTACTCTTTCGCTACAATCTCCCCACATAATGGTCATGTTTCCAAGTGGAGGAGTTGTTGCTCCAGCAACCCATACATTCTGTCGGAAGAAGATTAGGTCGTTGGCACCATCTCCATCGATGTCACCAATTTCCACATCGTTTGCATCAGCCAAATCAAACCAGAAAGCACGGCGAGATGTATTCGCAGAAACCCAGATATCTTCTCGGTCTGAGAAATCTCCATCCTCATTGTAGAGGACTGAAATTAACATCCCCATTTCGCTTGCTGTTACGATGTCGGCATCTCCATCACAGTCCAAATCTCCAGACGTAATATCGACTGGGTTACGTTGTACAGGGTATGTTTCAACGTGGCTTGCACTGACGGCAGGAATCATCGCCACAAATAGCGATGTCAGCATCAAAGCAACCAGAGAAATTCCCCGAACACGGGCACTGTTCAAATTCTTGTCATGAGTTAACATATTGACCACTCAGCCTTTCGGTTATGACGACTCTATTCAATAGTTGCCCTCGCGTGCGCGCTAGATGCGCACCTGAGATGCCTTTCAGTACACCATTTAGGGTAGATTATCACCGCTTGAAGAAAACATGGCCAAAATAGTGTCAAATTTTGGGCTAATCGGCTTCTAACCAGCGAGGACTAGGACCATATCCGAATCGTCCTCCACCATGCACCTTGACCAATTTTCCAAGTCTCCACATGCCTTCCAGCCAGAGTTCAAGTTCCATACCCGATCGTTCAAGTTGCTCGCATGCCGCGCTATCAATCACTGAAATTGGAAGCGCAGTCACCCCAAATTTCCGTACCGCAACTCGCATCAATCGTTGAAGCCAAGCTTCAGCGATTGGGTCGGTTGAAACTTGAGAGGTAATCGGTTCGGGTTCGTCCATTTCGGCAATCAAATCCGCCAATTCTTCTGCGCTAGGGGGTCGGGGTTTCTCAATCCCCAATTTCTCCATCTCTGCATCCAAATCCATCTCTCCAATGACTCTGCGGACAACGGGTACGCGGCTGGGGTCAGGAGGAGGGCCTGGTAGTGATACTGTGGCGTCGGACTGCAACAGGACAGGAGTTTCATCGTCGGACATTTCTGAACCCTCATCGGATTCTTCTTGCGTGGCCTGAATACTGTGGCCTGTTGTGGCCATTGGTTGGACCCAACCAACATCGCCTAATCCAAGGTCTTCTCGCAATGCTAGAACCCATTCTGCATCTCCCTGAATCAATACATCAACATCCGATTCGGGCTGCCGGAAACGGAATCGCACAGGTCCCTTCAGAGTTGACATTGCAGTCACTTGATTCTCAACGGTCTTTGAACCACACGGCCCCATGAGATGCTCAGTGCCGAATTCAAGACCGTGCCAAATTACGCAAAACTGTTTGTAAAATCCCACCGTGTCGATAATATTCCACTTCAACCGGAGTATCCAAACGAACCGTTGCATCAAAGGTGGTCACTTTTCCTTGGGGATGGGTTGCTTTGACTGGAATCGTACTCAAAGGTACAAGATCAGCAGATGCTGGAATATCAAAGGTCTCGGTTCCATCGAGCCCTAGAGTTTCTGCAGTTTCCCCTTCGGGGAATGTCAGGGGTAAAACGCCCATACCGACCAAGTTTGACCGATGAATTCGCTCAAATGATGTTGCAATCACGGCCTTGACTCCGAGTAATAGGGTGCCTTTGGCCGCCCAATCTCTACTGCTACCCGTTCCATATTGCTCACCGGCGAGAACCACCAGTGGAATACCTGCGGCTTGATATTTCATGGAGGCATCATATACAGATTCGACAACTCCCGTTGGGAAATGCGTGGTAAATCCGCCTTCCGTCCCTGGGGCAACCTGATTTCGGATTCGGACATTTGCGAAGGTACCCCGCATCATCACCTCGTGGTTTCCACGCCGACTTCCAAAGGAATTGAAATCCCGTGCAGAGACTCCATTTTCGACTAAATATCGACCTGCGGGGCCTGTGTGAGGGAACGCTCCTGCCGGACTGATGTGATCTGTTGTAACAGAATCTCCCAATTTTAGCAACACGTGTGCACCCTTAATCGGAGAAATTGGTTCAGGCTCAGGCTGAATTCCTTCAAAGAATGAAGGCAAGCGAACATATGTGCTCTCAGGTGCCCAAGGGTAGAGGTCACTGGGAGTGCTTGGAATCGAATCCCATCGAGGTTCACTCATGACGGTTGCATATCGCTCATTGAACATTTCAGGAGTGATGGCTTGAGACATGACTTCTCGAATTTCTGCGTCCGTAGGCCAAATGTCAGCGAGCATGACTGGTTTGCCTTCCAAATCTGTACCAATTGGATCGGATTCAAAATCAATGTTCAGCGTTCCGGCGATAGCGTAAGCGACCACGAGTGGAGGGCTGGCGAGGTAATTTGCCTTGACCTTTTGATGAACCCGACCTTCGAAATTTCTGTTGCCTGAAATAACAGAACCAACGATGAGATTCCCTTCATCGATAGCTGCTTCGATTTCTGGTTCAAGTGGGCCCGAATTTCCGATACAAGTCGTACAACCATATCCGACATTGTGGAAGCCCAATTGATTCAGATATTGAGTCAACCCTGCTTCGTCATAATATTCTGTCACAACACGGCTACCGGGCGCCAAACTAGGCTTGTTCCATGGAGCGACTTTCAGCCCTTTTTGCACCGCATTTCTGGCCAAAATTCCTGCCCCCAGCATGACCGAGGGGTTGGATGTATTCGTGCATGAAGTTATGGCAGAAATTACGATGTCTCCATGTTTCAAATTGTAGGATGAACCATCTGAACCAACCACTTCCACAGTTCGACTATTTTCAGTTGAATCTATGCCATGACCTGAGTGTCCGATGGGTGCATTGAGGGTATCTGCCCAATGTGATTTCATCGCCGATAAATCCACGCGATCTTGAGGGCGCTTGGGACCTGCCATGGCCGGTTCCACGTCACCCAAATCAAGGGATAAATTCGAGGTGAATTGTGGTGTGATTGAATCTGTGGTGTGGAACATTCCTTGGGCGCTGAGATAGCGTTTCACGTTCTCTACATGCCCTAAATCTCGACCTGATAAGCGCATGTATTCAAGGGTGGTTTCATCCACGGGGAAGAAACCGCAAGTGGCTCCGTATTCGGGGGCCATGTTGGCAATCGTGGCTCGATCTGGTAATGTCAGTGCGGACATTCCCGCACCATGGAATTCAACGAATTTTCCAACCACACCGTGAGCGCGTAGCATCTCCACAATTCGTAGTGTCATGTCGGTCGCCGTAACACCGGGCCGCAGGGTTCCTGTGAGCTCAAATCCAACCACTTCAGGCAGAAGCATGTAGATGGGTTGGCCGAGCATCACGGCCTCGGCTTCAATTCCACCAACTCCCCAGCCTAGGACCCCCAAACCGTTGATCATGGTCGTATGGCTATCTGTACCGACCAATGAATCGGGCATCCAAACTCCATTTTCATCCCGCGCTACACTTGCAATCCATTCCAGATTGACTTGGTGAACGATTCCTCTTCCAGGGGGGACGGCACGGAAATTGTCGAGACTTTGTTGACCCCATTTCAAGAATTGATAACGCTCCATGTTTCGCTGATACTCAATCTCCAAATTTCGCTCCCTCGCATCGGAGAAGAGTCCCGAAACGTCGACTTGTACAGAATGATCGATGACCAAATCCACAGGGACTTGTGGATTAACCTTTTTCGGGTCACCGCCCAGTGTTACCATGGCATCACGAAGGGCAGCGATATCGACCACTGCAGGAACGCCGGTGAAATCTTGCAAGATTACACGTGAAGGCATGAAGGGAATCTCTGCGGGACTTTGTGTGGGGGACCACGACGCAATTCTCTCCACATCTTCTTTGGTGACCAGAAATCCATCGCACTTGCGCAAAGCGGCTTCAAGCAAAACTCGAATCGTGCAAGGCAATTCGGCTAGATTGCAAAGCCCTGCTGCCTCCAATGCATGCAGATTTGCAAACTTCCCTTGTTCGCCGTTGGACATCGCAAATGTGTCCAATGCGGAGAAGGGGTCTCTGCTCGCCATGTTATGGCGACCTAAAGGCCCTCCTTGAAAGTCACTCTTTGCAACTTCGTTGGAATGATTCTCAAGCGGAGTTAGACACTGTGCGAATTATGTCCACGGATATGAGAGTAACATCATTGTCTGGACGGTCTTGCCCTTGCTGACCTGTTGGGACTTCACTAATTGCGGTGACGTGATTGCAACCACTGATGATTTGGCCAAATACGGTGTGAACCCCATCTAGATGGCTTGGATTGCTATCTTCTGGGATTAAGAAGAACTGGCTACCACCCGTGTTTGGATTGTTGGTCTTGGCCATGGACATTGTACATGAGTCGTGTAATAGTCCATTGTCGGCTTCATCGGGTATGGTGTACTGTGTTTCGTACGTACATGGATTGTCTTCTGCATTGCCATCACAATAACCGTAGAACTCAGCAGCATAACCGCCGGTACCATCTTCGTTTTGGAAATCTCCACCTTGAATCATGAAATCATCAATAACTCTGTGGAAAATGACATTGTTGTATTCACCACGTTCAGCTAATTTGACGAAATTGTCAACGTGAATGGGGGCTTCTTCAGCGTTCAGGCCAATCACTACATTTGCAGTAATTGCATTGAGTCCATTGTTTGGTGTGTATGAAATTGTCATCGTCGCTTCGTAGTCATATTGCACCTCTTCGGCTGCAAAGTACTCTGGAATGACTTTCAGGGAAACAAGGCTCAATCCAATGGCGACCACAATGGCGATAACTCCCATGAATGTGGGTGCACCATCATCCCAAAGAACATTCATTCCTCCGGCACGGATTCCAAGCCCGTCCATTTCTGAGCGAAGGCTGTTCAAGTTCCGACGGGCAGTTTTGTCATTGGGGTTCGACTTCAGCGCGCTTTCGTAATGCCTGACGGCCTCCTTGAACAAACCCTTGTTATTGTTGGATTGCCTAGCTTGAATCACCTTGGCTTCGGCCGCCAAACGCCATGTTTTCGAATGAGTTGCATCCGCATCAATTTCTCTCAAAATCTCAAGTGCTTCAGTTGGATTTTCAAGGTCGATTTGCGCCTCTGCCTTTTCCCATCCCTGCTCAATCTTCTTGGACACCATGCGTCGGCCGAGACGGGTCTCATTGAAAACCGCAACGGATGTCAGGTAAATGCGAAAAACATCGCAATTTGAGTGATTTTCTGTTGATTTTCGCTAGACTGTAAGCAAATCAAAGTTGTTTCGAAAGAAGCCGATTGGGGAGCAATGCCTATTATCGGCACGACTCGGGCCACCTATACGCGCGCGGGGGGGCTTGCCCGCCCGAACTAGGAGACAACGCCATCAATGGAACGCATTGTCAACGACTTCCAACTGAATATTGCAACTGCAAATGGTACGGGTTCGCAGTCTGCGAATCTGATCATTTTGCACACCATGTTCAACATGGGTGTCCCGGTCAGTGGTAAGAATCTCTTTCCGAGTAATATCTCGGGTTTACCGACTTGGTATATCCTCCGAGTGAGTGATCAAGGATATCAAGCCCCTGGGGATCGCACCCACATTCAAGTTGTGATGAACAAGGCAACTTGGGAGGATGACATTGCGAACTGTCTACCGGGCACACTGATCATCTACAATGAAGATGTCAAAATGCCTGTAGAAAGAGATGATTGCACAGTCATTGGTGCTTCGATGACAAAATTGGCCCGAGGACTCAATCCAAAATTGGCCAAAATGATTGCAAACATGGTCTACGTGGGAATTTTAGCCGAAATCCTAGGTCTTGAAGATGCAGCTTTGGATGCAGCCTTGGAAATGCAATTCAAGGGGAAAGCTCGAGCCATTGAATTGAATCTGTCAGCCGTAGACCTTGGTCGAGAGCATGTACGAGAAAATGTCGACGTCGGCAACATTCCATTTCGAATTGAAGGCCGAGATGTCAACGAAGATTTGTTCTTGGTTGAAGGTAATGAAGCCGTTGCATTGGGGAGTCACTACGGTGGCGTTGGTTTACTATCGTGGTATCCAATCACCCCAAGTAGCAGTTTAGCAGAAGGAATCATTGCCTATATTCCTGAACTCAGAGCGGATGAAAATGGAGATCACTACTGTGCTGTTGTACAGGCAGAAGATGAACTGGCGGCTGCTGGAATGGTTGTCGGCGGTGGATGGGCTGGAATCCGCGCGATGACTGCAACCAGTGGCCCGGGAATTTCCTTGATGTCTGAATTCATTGGTTTGGCGTATTTCGCCGAGGTGCCCGGTGTCATTTGGGATGTCAACCGAACTGGACCATCTACGGGATTGCCGACTCGAACTCAGCAGGGTGACCTCACCATGTTGTATGAAGCCAGCCATGGTGATACAACCCACCCAGTACTAATTCCTGGAAATATGGAAGAATGTTTTGAATTTGGATGGAGGGCTTTTGATGTTGCAGAGCGCCTGCAAACGCTTGTCTTCGGATTTAGTGACCTTGATTTGGGAATGAATCGTTGGGCATGCTCAGGCTTTGAATATCCGGATTCACCGATGGATCGTGGCAAGGTTATCCGCTCACAAGAGGAGTTGGATGCCATCGAGAACTATGGTCGATACCGAGACGTGGATGGAGATGGAATTCCATATCGAACACTTCCCGGTTCTGGTCTAGACCCCATCTTGTACCGAGGTACTGGTCACGATGAAGATGGAATCTATTCGGAAAAGCCCGAAGTTTACCAAGCGCTCATGATGCGTCTCAAACGAAAGATGGACAATGCACGTACTTGGTTGCCACAACCTGTTTTGCGAGAAGAAGATGAAAAGCAAGTTGGAATCATCTACTACGGTTCAATGGAAAATTCAATTCAAGAAATCGATGACATTCTGGAAGAAGAAATCGGTCGAAAGGTTAGCCAATGTAGGGTTCGAAGTCTACCGCTTTCTCCGGTTGTAGAACAATTCATTCGCGATCATGAAACCGTGATTGTGCTAGAAATTAATCGAGATGGGCAACTTTACGGAATCCTACGAAGAGAATTGCCCAATGATTTGATTCCTAGAGTTCACAGTGCAGCTTATTCTGATGGAATGCCACCTCGAGCAAGACATTATGCCGAACTCATCAAGGAAGTTCTGAAGGAGGCTGAACAATGAGTATCAAGTTGAATGTAATCGATTTGCCAAAGGACGACTACAAGGGTGGCAGTTCAACCCTTTGTCCCGGCTGTGGCCACGACCAGATTAGCAATGTAATCATCAATGCGGCTTGGGATAATGGTCTCAGGCCAGAGAAGTTGGCAAAGATGAGTGGAATTGGATGTAGCAGCAAAACCCCAGCATATTTCCTTGGAAAATCACACGGATTCAACACCGTCCACGGTCGAATGCCTGCAGTGACAACTGGAGCCGCCATGGGCAATCGAGATTTGACTTTCTTGGCGGTATCAGGAGATGGTGATTCCGCGAGTATTGGAATTGGACAATTTATCCATGCAGTTCGACGAAATTTGGACATGGTTTACGTTTTGGAAAACAATGGTGTCTATGGATTGACCAAGGGTCAATACAGTGCGACTGCAGTCAAGGGAAGCAAGAAGAAGAAGGGGCCTGCCAATGAGCATCAACCCATCGATTTGTGTAAACTTGCAATCAATCTTGGATGCACCTTTGTCGCCCGCTCATTTAGCGGTTCTAGGAAGCAATTGACCGCACTGATGAAGGCAGCGATGAGTCACAAAGGATTCGCTTTGATTGATGTCATTTCACCATGTGTCACATTCAACAACAACGATGAGAGTTTGCGCTCCTACACATACGTCAAAGACAACGATGTCGAGTTGCACGCTTACGATTACATCCCAATGCAAACACCGATTGAATC
>DAVT01000102.1 GCA_002505685.1 Euryarchaeota archaeon UBA501
ATTGTCGCCAAAGTTTGATTGACAAACATCCATATCTCCATCTAGGTCTATGTCGGCCGCATGCGCCCCCATACCAGTACCTGGTTTTGACATTCCCATCTCTGTCGTGATGACATCAAAGGTTCCATCTCGATTGTTTCGATACAGAGGTGAAATCCCAAAGTCACTGGCGACATACAGGTCCTCCCAACCGTCTCCATCGGCATCGAACCATACTGCTGCCCATGACATTCCGGATCCAGTTGGTTCCTCACTTTCGGCTTCGGGCAACGCTGCTTGAGAACTTGGGTTGCTCGGACTGGTTGGGAAAATTGAAAGCGCTGGACCAATCAAGGGAACAAAGTCGATTTCTGAAATTTCCTTTTGACCGAAAGTGCCGGATTCCTTTGTTTGATCAGAAAATTCCGGAATACCATCTCCGTTCAAATCTCCCTCGTTTCGATAGAGTATATTTGTCTCTCTGCGAGCCAAACCAGTCAACTCATCTACCATACCAAAATTCAATGAATAACAATCCAAATCTCCATCATGGTCATAATCAGCCCAAACTGAACCCGACGAATGTCCAGGATTGCCTAAATTGGTCTCGGCGGTGACATCGGTAAAGATTCCGTTTTCATTTTGGAACATCTGATTGGGTTCACCTGAACTCTCGGGGTTTTCCAAGTCAGCCCTGCCGTAGTTTGACAAATACAAGTCGACATCTCCGTCTCCATCGAAGTCTACCCACGTCGCACCCAATGTCGTCACTCCAGATGAACCTACACCTGACTCGCTTGAGACGTCCACAAATTGCCCGCCACCATCATTCCTCAGCAAGTGACTCTGGCCGGTAGCATTCTCAGCCAAACGAAGATGGGCTGAATCATTGGCGGGAATCTGTCCCATACTTGAGAACCCAAGTGAGAGCGCAGTCTCTTGCCCAAGATGATCGAACCGAGCGGTTAGGAAGACATCCAAATCACCATCTTGGTCGTAATCCCCCCAAGCAACACCGGGACCATAAGAAGCCCAATTTGTCAAAGGGCCAGAGTCAATTTCATCGAGTCCGGATTGAGTTACCGGTTCAAATCCAGCACTGGCTGGACCACAGGAAAGGAACAACGCGACCAAGAGACTGACTAGCACTGGGCGCATGCTCTGGGATGAGATGTCACACATAAGATTGGAGGCTGAAGAGTCAATCGCATCTACGATGCGTAATCGACGCATTTTCAAACAGAAGCGAAGGGGGGGAACCGAAAAGAACGGGGTTCTTTGCCCCCTCCGGAGTTTGAGCAGGATGGAATCATCGGAATTGATTCGAATGGCGGCTGATGCCTTTGCACAAGGGAAACCTGTGATGGTCTTTGATTCTGATTTTCGAGAATGTGAAACCGATTTGCTTTGGCCAGCAGCTGCAGCCACTCCTGCGGTGATGCGAAGACTGCGACAAGATTGTGGAGGATTGTTGTTCTTGGCTATCGGCGATGATGTCGGTGAAAAATTTGGCCTTCCTTGGTTGCAAGATTTACACACACACCCAGTATTGGTCGAAGAGAATCCTGTGCTAGATTCTCTGATTACGGATGATTTGCAATATGATACCCGAAGTGCGTTCACATTGTCACTGAACCATCGTGAAACGTTCACAGGTATCACAGATCATGATCGGGCTTTGACCACTAGAAGATTCGGTGAGTTGGCATCTGAAATGCAGGAAGAATCTGCTATAGAGGCCATGGCTGCACTTGGAAAGGAGTTCCGGACACCCGGCCACATACCATTGTGTAGAGAAGCACCAGGAGGGTTAGAAACTCGCCAAGGGCACACCGAGTTGGCGGTTGCAATCGCGAGGTTGGCTGGATTGGTCCCATGCACGATTGGTGCAGAAATGTTGCAACCAGATGGGGACCGCGCTCTGAGCGTTGAAGATGCCAGAGCCTATGCAGCCAAGCATCAAATCCCGATGCTGACCGGAGAAGATATCATGAAGGCCTTTGGCTTGTAGGGGGCGTGGAAATGGTACGTGTCATGGCAGTTGGGGTGTTCGACCTACTTCACGCTGGACACTTGCATTACCTAGAACAGGCAAAGGCACTTGGCGACCATCTCACAGTAATCATCGCACACGACGACACCGTTCGAATGCGAAAGCATGAACCGGTGACAAGCCAAGACCTACGGCGGCGCATGGTTGCGGCATTGAAACCTGTTGACCATGCAATGGTAGGCAATCCCCCTACTGTGCCCATGTACGACATTCTGCCTATTGTTGAACCGGATATCATCGCGATTGGTTATGATCAAGAGCATGCGGAATCGGCCATCAGAGCCGGATTGGATGAGCGTGGTTTCAACGACATACAGTTGGTTAGAGTCGGAGGTTTGACTGAAGACTTGGATGGAACAAGGAAAATCATCGACAAGATTCTCAGTTTACAATGGGCACAAAAACGGCAGAATGAGCTGGAAGGTGACCAGTGATGTTCACAGGCATTGTGCAGGGCACCGGTTTTGTGCATTCTGTTGAGGGCGATTCAACCCTGACATTCTCAATCGAAATTCCTTCAACTGAAGGGCTGGAAGTCGGGGGTTCGGTCTCCATCGATGGAGTTTGTTTGACCGCAACCTCGATTGGAGAACATGTGACCTTCGATGTGATTCCTGAAACCATTCAGAGAACAACACTTGGTTCGCTAAACCCTGGGGACCAAGTTAATGTTGAGCGGGCGCTCAAATTTGGTGATGAATTGGGTGGGCACTTGCTCAGTGGCCATATCATGGGAACCGCAGAAATAACCAATGTCGAGGCTCAAGATTACACCATTAGATGCTCATCAGATATGGCGGATTACATTCAAGAAAAGGGGTATATCGCAGTGGATGGGATTTCTCTAACCGTTGGTGAAACCGATGGCAACGGCGGATTTGAAGTTCACATTATTCCGGAAACTTTGCGATTGACCACATTGGGAAGCAAATCCGAAGGCGACCACGTCAACATTGAAATCGACGCCATGACACAGGCGGTTGTGGAGACCACCAAACGGTTGATGCGACAACGGGAGGAATGAATGTGAAGATTGCAATTGTGTGTGGTTCATTTCATCGCGCCGAAGTTGAACGGATGCTTGAATGGTCGAATGATGAGGCGAGTAAGTTAGAACTGACTGTTTCTGATGTGGTCTGGGTACCCGGTGCCATGGAGGTACCTCTGGCCCTTGACCGACTCCTTTCCAGAGAGGATATTGGGGGGGCGGCTTGCTTGGGAATTATCGAAAAGGGACAAACCAAACATGGTCTTGCTATGGGTCAGGCAGTCATCAAGAGCATCATCGATTTGCAACTGACTTGGAACAAGCCCATTGGACTGGGCATCATTGGACCCGGCGCAAAGCCGGATCACATTGAGCCTAGACTGGAACCACACGCACGTGCGGCAATAGCAGCTATCGCCGCGATGTCTAATCCCTGAACGGTGGATAGTAGGGGCCGCGCCTGCGGAACGTTGAGTGCTTCACGCCCCTCAAAACCTGCATGTAGAATCTCCAGCAGGACCCAAAGGTGCGGAATGGATGTCGGATAATCTTCCAAGGCCATGTCATTGGATTGCCCCAATCGCGAATCGGATATGTCAATTGGGCCATCATTTCTTTTGGCACGTCCTCGTCGACACCATAGACTTGGGGGCGTTTGTCGTGTGGCATGTAGTAAGTTCCGAAAATGATGTCCCAAAGTGGTAGGAAACCTGAGTAATTCGAACAGTGTGCTTCCTTCTCATTTGCATGATGCCAATGGTGGAATTCGGGTGTCTGTATGAGGCGGTGTAGGGGTCGAAATCGCCAACTGACATTTGCGTGTAAGAACAGACCTGTGATGATTTGCAATACCGCCAATACGCCGCTGGTTTCGGGACTGAATCCTGCGAACACTAGGAAAAAGAAACCCGGGGCTATCAACGCGAAATCCATCGGATGAATCCTAAACCCACTGATCCAATCCATGTGCTCTGGCGAATGATGAATCGCGTGGAATTTCCACAACTCTGGAACCTCGTGGTACCAACGATGCGCCCAATATCCAACGAAATCGAAAAGGACGAAAGCAACCAGCGGTTGCATACTGGATGGAATCATGTCCACGAGGCCGAAGTAACCAATGATAAGACCGAGAACCCATGTGAAGGAGAAGAAACCGATGATGACGGCGAAAATGAGGCCAAACACATTCAGAAAGGGTGCTGATAGGGCGTAAGCAACATCCAGCCTCCACTTCGGACGGCGGACCTTCTGGCCTTTATGTCGAGGAAAGATTTTCTCCATAGGAACTACGAGAATGAATAGAATAATCGTCGTGATTAGAGATTCAAACTGATAATACCAGAGTGAAAAACCAACGATGGATAGGACCACAATTCGTCCGAGCAGCATCCAATACCATGCGGGAGGGGCGGGCATAATTGGTAAACCATCATCCCCGATAGAGGAAGGGTCAATCATCGTCTCCATTCAACTCAAATCAAATTCTGAAATAGCGTATATCAATTGTGTGGATGAATGTGTATTTTCACTCAAATGATTCTGTTTGTGTACTGTGAATGTTGAAGAGATGTCGTCAACGCCGATGACGTATGGGCGATAATGTGCGCAACGTCATCATCATTGGTTCTGGGCCGGCAGGATACACTGCTGGACTTTACACGGCACGTGCTATGCTCGACCCACTGATGTTTGCGGGGTACATGTCCGGTGGCCAACTTATGTTGACCAGCGACATCGAAAATTTCCCAGGTTATCCAAAAGGAATTGGTGGCCCCGAGATGATGATGGACCTACGGGCCCAAGCCGAGAGGTTTGGATTGGAGGTGCAAGATCGAAACGTTGGGAGTGTCGATTTCAACGCTCGTCCTTTCAAGGTAGAGACCGAAGGGGAGGAGTTCTTTGCCCACGCGGTAATCATCTGCACTGGGGCTGAAGCCATCTGGCTGGGGGCCGAAGGCGAAGATGAACAGAAAGGCCGTGGAATTTCGACCTGCGCAACCTGTGATGGTGCGTTTTTCCGTGACGAAGAAATCATCGTCGTAGGCGGTGGTGATTCGGCTATGGAAGAAGCCACATTCCTAACGCGATTTGCATCTAAAGTCACCCTCATTCATCGACGAGATGTGTTCAGAGCCTCAAAAGTCATGTATGATCGTGCCGCCAATCATCCAAAAATCGAAATCCAAACATTCCGGCAGGTCAAGAAGTGGCTTTCGGATGAAAAGGGACTTACTGGTGCAGTACTAGAAGACCCTAGAGACGGGTCCGAATACGAAATCGCCTGCACTGGGGCCTTCATCGCGATTGGACATAAACCCATTACGCAATTCTTGGGGGATCAACTCCAAACGGATGAGGAGGGATATTTGATTCACTCAGAGCATACGATGACCAATGTACCCGGTGTATTCGCGGCTGGAGATGTTGTCGATACACGCTACAGACAGGCCATCACTGCGGCGGGCCAAGGGTGTCAAGCAGCGATAGATGCCGAGCGTTGGCTTGAAGACAACGTCCATTGAGCCACATGCATGGCTGGACTCTCTCCTGAGGACATGGCGCGCTACGCGCGGCACCTCACATTGCCACAAGTTGGCGAGAAAGGACAGGCCAAATTGAAGGAGGGCCGAGTCTTTTGCGTCGGGGCTGGGGGACTTGGATCTCCAGCTCTTCTTTATCTCGCAGCAGCGGGAATAGGACACCTAACTGTCATCGATGATGATACGATTGAAAGAAGCAATTTACAGAGACAAATTTTGCATGCCGACGATGATGTTGGGATCTCAAAAGCGGAATCTGCGATGTTACGTTTACGTGAGTTAAATCCCTCGATATCCCTCGAGGTTCATGCTGAAAGATTGACCGCTGAAAACGCAATGAATCTAGTCGAAGGACATGACATCGTCCTCGATGGAACCGACAACATTCCCACTCGATATCTAGTGAATGACGTTTGTGAGTTGCTCAGCATTCCTTGGGTCTATGGAAGCATCTATCGCTTTGAAGGTCAAGTTTCTGTATTCAATTTGAATGGCGGCCCGACCTACCGAGATTTGTTCCCAAGCCCACCTCCGCCAGAAGCGGTGCCCTCTTGTGAAGAAGGTGGTGTTCTCGGTGTCCTCCCAGGTGTAATCGGGTCAATTCAAGCGACTGAGGTCATC
>DAVT01000105.1 GCA_002505685.1 Euryarchaeota archaeon UBA501
AAATCCACTTCAGGTGCAGCGCCTCGGTAATTTTCGTTCGCAACGAGGATGCCGGCCATCATCGTCCCGTGTCTATCCTTTCCGCGGTCCTGAATCAACGCATCCTCTCCGCCCACAAAATCACGATATCCAACCACATTTGCCTCCTTGAGAGCTGGGTGACCGGTTTCGAATCCAGTGTCCACGATGCAGACTCTGACACCAACACCAGTTAGGCCGAACTCATCTTGTAATGCGTATATGTTGGTGTCCTCGTAAGCCCACTTCGAACCGGGAGTGAGGGCATCAGCGAAAAACAGAGTCATTTGTGGGTAGGCTAGAATCAACAATGAGGTCACACACAGGGCCAACATCACTCCCCATGGCCTTGGATTGGGTTGACGTAAGGTCTCAACCGTTGCATTTCTCCAAGCCTCAGCCTCATTGCGTGTAGCACCGTATGCCTCGGGTGAGTACCCTGGAGCCTCAGGGTCAATCGCTGTGAGCATTCTCGGATCCTCCGGCTCAGGAAGATACTCAAGGTTGCGAAGGCGTCCTGTAGACATCTGGCTCGCCCCGTAGGGGCGAGTGGAGGTTCATGGCCCCTTCCCTAACTTGCATGGCTATCGCTGAGTGTATTTGCGAAATTTGTTGCACCGCCATTGCGGTACTTGTCGGCAATCAGAATGCCTGTCCACCGCGTCGGCCACTGAACTTCCAGAACAATCCAATGATTCCAGCAACAACCAAGAACACGACCAATGCTACCCAGTTGTTTGATTCGGTAGCGACTGATGGTTGGTAATTGATCTTGATTTGTACATCGCTTGGGGAATTCTCCAAATCGTCCGCTGTCACATTGATTTTCAGTGTGTATGTGATAGAACCTAGTTCGTTAACTTCGTCGATGAAAATCGAGTAATTCGTGGTTTCACCCATAGGAATGTCTAGCATGAGTGAACCCACAACGGAGTTATTCTTGCCCAAAACAACCAATTCAACATCTCGAGCATCTACGTCTCCAGAGTTTTCTACTTGTGCGAAAATCTCGACCTTCTGATTCATCGGGGCGAATCCATCCATCGACAGACCTCTGGTTTCGTGGTCGACAATCTCTAGATTCGGAAGTGCAGTCTTCAGGTTCAGTGTGACTACTTCTGATGTGTTGCCGTCTTCACTGGTGATCGTGACGGTGACTGGGAATTCAGGCACCTCACCCACCCATGATTCATCCACATTGATGGTCACGGAATACTGTTGCAATGTGCGTGGCCCTAGTTCAGGAATGATTGATGGTCCTGTAACCGACCAGAATGGTGTCAAACCTTCAGGCAGTTCAGATATCTCAATCGTGTATGTGTCGTCACCGTTTCCAGTGTTTTCAAACACGAAGGAGTATGTCTGTTGGTGTCCAATTTGAACACCGATGACATCGGCGATTTCGTTTTGATCAACCTTGATTCCATATTCTTGAGGGACGAAAATCTTCAACTCATATTCGTCATACACTTGAGATTCTTTCTCAGTCATCCGCAAGAGCAGTGAGTGGCCATCAATTGATACTGCATGCGACTTGTTCGCTGCCTCAACACGCATTATGACATTGTCAGTAACGCCTGTATCGAGACCGAGGGTGTATTCCTTGGATTCATCCCAGCAGTTGTTCGTAACTGCAGCATCCCACTCTTCATTTGAATTGGAATCAATGAAGGATTCACCTTGGTCAAATGCACTGTTGTTGTTTCCATCTGTGAATTCTTCAGCCTCTGTGCAGAACGTATCGGAAGGTGAGCCTGAGCCTACCCAGAACGCAACATCCCAGAATCCTGCATCTTCACCATTCATCTGTGCGGTTAGCAAGTATTCATCCTGTGCTCGGTTTCCGTTGTAGACCAATTCAATGTTGACTTCTGCGACTTCATAAATTCCAACACTATCTGAACCGGTTTCGCCGTTGTCGACAATGGTGAAGTGATCTCCATCATCTTCAGACTGGATAATTCCAGTATGTGTGTCTCCAACAACGAATGACACAGAGTGGTCTTCCTCGACGCTGAATAGAACAACTTGCTCTGGTGATTCGACACCACCGCCGACAACCTCTGTGCTCTTCCCACCATTGTAGGTCATATTGATTCCCTGCTCAGATGTTACGAAAGTTCCACTGATGCTGAAGTCACCCGCAGGCAATAGCAATGTTACCTTACCTTCGGAGTCAACCGTTTGGTTCCAACTCGTAACTTCAGTTCCTACGAATACGAGATGACCTCCGCTGATAATGAGGGTGTCATCGGCCAGTGTGTGCTCAACGCTATCGTAATCGAACCACTTGGTCGACACGTGCAGCAAACTCGCTGAAGAAAGCATGGCATCTGCTTCGCCGCCTTCTGCGACTGCGGCTTGCAATAGAGTCATTGCAGCGAATTGGCCTTCAGTCCCGTTATATGTCGCGTGTAGAATCCAGTTCCCTGGTTCGACATCTGCGGTCCAAGTTCCGTTCCAAGTTCCATTGTCTAGTACCTTGGTTGGAGTCACAGTACCGAATTCCATTCCAGATTCTGGAATCAACGCTAGAACGATTTCATCAGAGATGATGTTCCACTCTGACGGAAGAACGTGCGAGATTTCTCCTCCTGCGGTAACAATTCCAGCAGTCATTTCAATGTCGGTTGTGTTGACACTGTATCCAACTTCCATTGAACTTGAGCCATTGCTGTATCCATCCTTGCTCGAGAAGATTTCGTATGTGTCATTGACAGGGACGAATACTCTCCATGTCCCCAGTACGTCACTTGTCAAGTTCATTGGTCCAAAGTTTCCACTGCTGACAACGACATCTGCGCCCTCAATAGATTCATCTGCACTCCACAAATCATTGTCATCCATGTCTCTGAATAAGTTCCCAGCGATTTCTACCCACTTATTCAGTGTCAAATTGAGATCATCATTTCCGGACCCCTCCTCGATGGTGATGGTTTGGTTTTCCAAAATCCAGCGAACATTGATGTCTGTTCGATTCAAGCTGAGAGTCCAAGTTCCTTTCATTAGAGATGCATCGATTACACCGTCTTCATTACTCGGCCCTAGAGTGAATTCGCCTAGCCCTTCTTCGCTGATGGCGGTGACTGTAAATCCACTCAGCAATTCATCGCTTCCCCCTTCAATCAGAGTCATATTGAATTGAGCCGCTTCGGAAGCCTGCCATTCGATGACAGTCCCAGGTGTGTTCGAATCAATAGTTACTGTTCCTCTGAACGTTTGTAGTGGATCATCGTTTGTGTCATCTCCATCATCGATAATGAAATCTTCAACAAATACCAACCATTCACCTTCGGGCAGATATTCAACTATCGTACCATTGGCATCGGTGTCAAGATTGAATGTTTCATCGCCACCAATCTCTTCGAAATACACCGTCCAATTCGACATCACACCGTCAGATTCGTTTTGCAAAACAATCGATGTGTGCCATTCTGGCAAGAAGCCCATCTCTACGTCAAAGGATTCCGAACCGAGTGCAACTTCAACTGCGCCGGTTGAATTCGACAACAGGGTGTTGAAATCAGTCGCGTTTTCATCACGTGGGTCCTTGGAATCGGTTTCAAAGTACCAATTACCTACTCGCAACTCCAATTCGATTGAACCATTGTCCCATCTTGCGTCATCCGCACTGATATTGATGACCATTGATTCGTCAAATGCATTCGATGGTACCATACGGAAATCAACGGGTTGTGCAGTTCCATTGGACATGTTGCCATCATGGTCAATGAATGTGTGAATGGTTGCACTCACATAATCAGGTTCAGCCGTAAGGATGATCGTTGCGTTATCGCCCAATGGCGAATATGTCACAGGCTCTACATTGAGTGCATCATTGTTGATGCTGAGGGTCCAATTCCTTGTTTCGTTGTCACCCTCAGGCTCTAACACATATGACGTGAATCTACCCTGAGCAGTTTCCACTGGCCATTGCCAAGTAACGCCAGTTGCGCTATCGTAGGCTTCCAACATGAATGGGTAGTTTCCGAACCCTGGTACGTTCTGAGTATATGGTGTGCCCACTTCGTATAGGAATAGGTCACCAGCAGCACCCACGCTATTTTGTGGAACCAAATCGACATTGATGCCTCCACTAGGGACAACAAAGTTCTCACCCGCGAGAAGTGAACCGACCACGACGTACGCGGTGAGATTAATCTCAGCCCCAACAGGGATTTGCATTCCGAACGAACCATTCGCATCGGTCAAGGCGGATTCGGATATCCCACCCCATCGAGCAAATACCGCTTGATTGACAAACGGTTGGGATTCTTCGTCGGGTTTGTCACTTGTATCGTGCATTACGGTGCCGTTCACCCATGCGGACTCAGAGTATTGCAGAACGAGTCCTGATATGCTTTCTTCCAACTCAATTTCTTCGTACAAGATGTAATCATCATTCAGAATACTCTCCACGACCCAAGTATCACGTGGCAATTCAATGTTGTAAGAACCATTTCCGTTGTCACGTGCATCAATCGTTACAGGTGAGAACTGGTTTGAGAAAGTCAAGTTCTGATCTTCGACTGGTTGACCCTCATGGTCTAGCAATAGGAATTCTATGTCATACATCGGTGGGATTCTCTCAATGTCTGCCGGCGTTTCATTTCCAGCCGTGTCAGGCATCACTGTAATCGTTTGAGATCTGTATTCGTCAAACCCATCATTGTCCTGATCCATGGTTACCATGTACTCGCCCTGCAGAACTGGGCCGACACCAAATGTACCATTTTCATCGGTTTCGAACCAACATGGAGACCATGCGACCTCACCGCACTGCTCAGTCACTTCCGCTTCCACGTCAGAGGCATTTACAAGCTCTAGACGTCCAGTGACAATTTCACTTTCTTGGTCATCCATTGCGAGTGTGCTTGCTGTACCCTGAATCCAAGTCCCAGGTAGGGATAGCTCGATATTCTTCGCTTCCGGACTATCTCGAGTCAGTGGAACCTCAAGCGGCATTGGCAATACCGTCTCTTGTCCATTGCTAAACAATACTGCAACGTGGTATGTACCTGGGATTGCATCTACCAAGTGGAATGAACCTGGCTTGACCATGTCGCCACTGAAGTGTCCAGTCCCTTGGAATGTACCTGTACCGTTAATGGTACCATACGAGCTCAATGATTCGTCAGAAGGATCGACGACAAAGGTACCTGAACCAATGATTGTTTCTCGATACATTTGTGTCGTGAAGAATGATGTTCCTTCCGAAGTAAATCGCCCGGTTGCATCTTCGACTAGACCGTCGACGAGGAACGTGTCTGATATATTGCCATCTTCTAGACAATAAGATTCACCTTCTGGCATCGTTCCGTTTTCATCACAAACTTCACCATTTGCGTTTTCTATGGTTCCAACGAAAGTACCGATACCAAGGATGTCACCTGTACCAGTGAAAGAGTGATTGTTCAGAATCGTTCGAGTATAATTGCCTGTGAAGTCTGTTGCAGTGACAACACCTTCCTCGGAAATTACTGTACCCGCTCCCGTGAAGGTCACTTCACCGGTTGCGCCTGGACCATATTCACGTTCACCCTCTGTTTCTCCATCGGAGGTGGTGATGTAGTATGCATCTTGACGAGTCTCGTCCCAAATGTTAGAGATTCGCAGGTCCATATTGGCCAATGGTTCTCCACCGAAATCTGATTCCCCATCCCAAGTGATGGTTCCTGTTGCACCAGACGCTTCAACTTGGATGTCAAGATTCAGTACGACTTCGCCGTTCGAATGTCCGGCATCCCCTGTGACGTTAATCATCGATTCACCCAGCCAGGTTGAACCTGAAACATTGCCTAGGATACCTGAAACCGGGTTTATTGTGCGGTCTTCATTCTCCTCGGTCAACAAATCAGCAATCCACATGTTTGACTCTTCGGCGGTTGCCGTCACGAATACATCACGTGCTGCAACCAAATCGGATTCGCCCATGAAGGCGGATACTCGAATCTTACCGCTAGGTACTGTGACACTGAAGTGTCCATCATCATCGGCTTGTGTGGTAGCGATTGGGACCCAATATGTTCGGGCATCTGTATCACTAACATCTTCGCCACTGAATGCGTCTCTCTCAATCAGGATCTTTGCATTGGGTACTGCACCAATCTCACCGAGTACCACATCTCCTTCAAGTGTGGCACCAGAATAATACTTCAGAATCTTGACACCTGTGTTTGCATATGCGATTTTTTGTGGGTCGTCTTCGTTTGCATCATACCAATTTGCCACGACAAAGTGATTCATCATCGCACCAGGTAGTGGATATGCGTAGGTCAACAGTGAATCCGGTGTCCCGTATCCACTGAAATGCTGACGAGGCTGACCAACACGCTCTACGTTGTCAAGACCCAGTGTGGAGGTTCCATAGCCAACGTATGTTCGTGCAATCATCGTGTTGAAGAATTCAGGCTCATGTTCTACGAGAACGTCTTCCAATTCGATGAGATCCCCGTCGCCACCAGATTGACTGGCAAGCATCTGTGCGAGATATCTCTCTTCAAATTCAGCCGCAGACATAGGGCCTTCTGACGTGATATATTCAGAAGAAATGTAGGTATCTGGATCAAGACCACTCAATGTGGTTGGAGCATAGAAAATACCTGTTGGATTACCATAGTGCATTCCACTTTCTGAGTATTGATAACCTCCAATCGGATACAATCGATTGTCGACTGCAAAGTATCGAATGTCATTGTTACGAACGATGGTTTCTCCTGGGCCACCTTCGTAGGTTGCCACTTCATATTCAATCGAAGTCAAATCGTGATACAAATCAACCAATTCATCCAACGAGAATACATGCGTAAGGACATCTCTGGCGATTGCATATCGAGCATTCTGTCGATGCAAGGAAGTAGAGACGTCATTGAAATCATCGTACAAATCACTGGTATACCAATAGTCGCCCACGATGTAATGAGATGCACTGCAAGAGAAGGCATTGCTCTCTGTGAATTCTGCATCACCCGGATAGAGTTCGTCACCACTGGATGATCTTGTGTCGACAGAAGTCTCACCGTTCGCTGGACAGTTGTCCACCCAATCAGAAGCAGTGTTCCCGTTCTTTGAGTTGAACAGATTAATCGCTTCATCCTTATCGGTGAACTCTTGGACCAATTCACGATCCTCATAGACTCTGTAAAGGAGTTCAGAGGAACGAGTGCCGTCATCATTCAGTACCGAACCTTCAGCAAGCATGGTATCATCGGATGTACCAATGATTGTGAATGAACGTTCTCGAACATCTTCAGCATCCGACATGGTGTTGATTGCAACCCACTCATCCCATGTGGCATCGCCGTTGGTCGCTGCTCTGAAGTGGCTCTGCATTGCATTCGAGAAGGCTCGTGTAAACTGTTCATCATCTTCAGTCCCCTTGTCAAGGCTGAATTCGTAACGCATGTCACCTTCTGCAAGTGTGATGATGAACAACGCAATCGTGTCTTCTTCACCATTGGCAAGTAGCATGTTACCTGCAGCTGGAATTCCAGACTGGAAGTTGTCAGCAACGGTTGGATGCTGTCCTTGAGCCAATGCTTGGAAACCATAATCCCACCAAGATACGAAAGCAGGACGCTCTGAGAATGTCATTTCAGTATCCTGAGACTCCAGCCAATCATAGGCTTCGTTCCAAGAACGGCCATTGAAACCAGGTCCAAACGTCCCCATGTACCAACATTCACCACTGCATCGAATCATTTCATCATCTTCGATTCCGTAATCCGAATAGGGTGAACCATCCAAAACTGACCAGCCAAACAAGTCGGCTCGGAAAACATCGGGCATCAAACCATAAATGGCCTCATCCACTTGTTTTTCACCAGATTCACCGCGAGGAATGCCTGAGTCGATTCCATAAATAGCGTGTTGGCTGAATAATAAAATCAGAATCATGCCGATAGCAGGCACACCTAGGTGCTTGCGACCTGCACGAATTGTCGAACTAAATCGTGCGCGAGGGCTAGTAACACCCAGCCTGCGCCATGTCTTGACATATTCACGCACCCCACTTGATCTCCACATTCCGACAACTGCCGCTGAACCCATGATGGCCATTACCGGTGTTGCGTTGAACATGAAACGGCCGGCTGACCAAGCCATGTATGAGGCCAACAAGACCCAGACTGCAAGAACGAGAGAGGCTGGACCCGTCAAACGGGATGGTTGCTTTGAATCTCGATTCTTGAATCCGCGCCAAAGAGATGCCAGACCCATTCCGAGTGCAAACATGAACACAAGTGGGCCGAAATTGGCGAACAACTGTCCACGGCTAGGTGCCTGAGCTTCTGCAATTGTTCCAAACACCTTGTTCTTGGTGAAATAGAATCCACCAGTGGTTAGAACGTCCCATCCGTTTGAGAATTCCAGTAATTGCAGGATGTAAAGTGAACCCAACAATACTGTGGATATTCCTGCACCCATGATGATAACCATCAACCATGGCTTGTCACGGAATGCTGTTACAATCCATCCGTTAATGATTGTAAACCCTAGAATGTAGAACAGAGGCTGGAAACCACTGGCGTCCCAAATCAAATTCAATTGCAAGTTACCATAGAATGGAAGAGGCAAGATGAATGTCGTCAACATCATCACAATAATGGCTGATGTGACGGGCATGCTATCTCTGCGTCGAACCAAATTGATGGCCGTCTGTAGGAAGAAGGCTGCATAAACGATCGCCAAACCATAGACGAATCCTTTCCAACCCAAAGCAACTGTAGCAAAAGATACACCTGCCAAGATGGCTTGTGCCATTGCAGCAGGGTGTTCCTTGAATGCTGCTCGAATTCCCTTAACCAAGTGCAAAGGATTCCAGTTTGAATCCTCCAACAATTTGTCGTTTCCAATCGAATCTACTGCACAAAGCCAGAAGTAGAATCCAAGCGACATGAACAGAATCACAAACGCATCGTGATCTGCTAGAGCAAATGTGCTGTGGCTGACGTGTCCAGGCATGAGTGCCATGAGCCATGCACCGATAGCACCGGCACCAGCACCAAAGAATCGCTTGCATGTTGCAGCGATTGGCAATACCGTAAGGGCACCAAAAATAGCAGGCATTCCTGCGATTGACCACCATGCAGCTTCATGGACATCTCCTTCGAGGAAGGGGTTGAGTGCGACACCACCCAGAGCCAAAGACCAACTGAACAATGGTGGACGTGGATTGATTGAACCCACTGGATAGGCACGATCCATGTCGATGACGAAATGGCTATTCTGGGCGAGGATGTAGTCGATGGCTCGCTTCATGTACCACGGGTCGGAACCACCAGTCATGTCCCATTCACTGGTACCTGCGGCATTCATTGCTGGAATGACGTTCCACATCACTCGAACCGCTAAAGCAACCAGCAAGGCACTGCCGATTGTAATCGAATACCAGTGTCGGCCCCACCATAGGCGGGCTTGGCCATGGCCACGGCGTTCGGGTCCACTAAGCAATCGACCTGCAAATCCAAGATAGATGAACAGCGCATTGGTCCAGAAGAATATCAAGAACCAAGAGAGTCCACCAAGGTCTCCATTTAGGAAACCAACTTCATCAAGTCCGAAAATACCACTATCTTGCCAAGAACCTATGCTATACAATAGCCAGTTTAGACTGATGACCAAACCGAGGGTCCGCCAATGCTCAGCCCAACAGAATGCCACAAACATGGCAATGATTCCTGTGAATAGGGCCCAGAAGAAACCAACATGCTGGGTGAGGAAAATTGAGTCAGCACTATCCAAACTCTTGAGGTGCCACAAACTGAAGATGTGTGCGGCAAGCCAAACGCCAAGACCCACATATAGCGGAGTCTGGTCTTTTCCAAGAATGGCTGGCAAATCGCTGAACCATGATCCAGTTCCACCTTCTTGTAGACGGCCACGAATTGCCAGTGCAATCAGCACACTGCTCAATATCGAAATCGCCCACCATGTGAAGAATAGGAATCCAGTAACTGCACGGTCCACATCTAGGATGTCGTAGTAACCCTCAGTTCCAAGTGTGGCATCTCCACTCCAAGCATGACCTGCTGCAGCAACCTGAATTGCATACAGGAAACCAGCAACGATTCCAACGACAATCAGTTCTTCTTCGTGACGACGTGAACGATCATACAGATGGACGCCAATGGCCATCATCGTGAATGCCAAACCGAGTAGAGCGGCACCATCGTAGTAGTGAATCATGCCAACGGCACCAATCACTACTGCAAATCCGAGAGAAACGAGAGAGGGGCGTGTTCCAACGGGTTCGAAGATGATTCGGGGTGCCTTGCCAAGTAGACCACCGGCAATCAGCACGGTAGTCATCATCAGCAGTTTATTCCAATCGCTTGCTTCGTAGTCGACAGCATTCCATGTTGCAGCAACCATCATGGCTAGCATGATGGCAATTGTCACAGGGATTGCGAGTAGGCCGTAGAATGGGGCCTTGGTCGACATTGTTCCGTTTTCATTATCCATTTTTTTCCCTCTCTTGGGTTCTGACAGCACATACGCTACGCCATCAGCGACGCCGCGACTTGAGGCCTCGTTATAACCCCTCCTCACGCGCTCGCGCGAGAGGTTGTACGCAGTACCCCGAATACGCAACTTTTGTCAAAGTGCTCTGTGACCTATATCTCGGCGGAAATGCGCGCCCTCAAGATTGACTTCAGATAGGCGTTTGTAAGCCAGTGTTCTAGCAGCTTCAAGCGAGTTTTCGGAAATTCCTGTCGCGGCCAAAACTCGTCCTCCAGTGGATACCAATGCTCC
>DAVT01000017.1:0-2910 GCA_002505685.1 Euryarchaeota archaeon UBA501
AAGCATCGCTCATTTGACACACCTTTAGCAGAAGGTGGAATCATGGGCATCGCCATCGGAATGGGCATGAATGGGTTGCGGCCTGTTGCAGAAATACAGTTCGCTGACTACATCTTCCCGGGCTTTGATCAAATCACCAATGAGTTGGCCAAACTGCGATACAGATCGGGTGGCGAATACAGTGCACCTGTCACCATTCGTACCCCTTGTGGAGGTGGAATCAAGGGCGGCCATTATCACAGCCAATCACCAGAAGCATACTTCACCCACACACCCGGGTTGAAGGTCGTCATCTGCTCAAATCCATATGATGCGAAGGGATTGTTGATTTCATCGATTGAATGCAATGACCCTGTCATTTTCTTTGAGCCAAAGCGCTTGTACAATGGACCGTTTGATGGAGATCATACCGCGGCTATGGTCAAGTGGGATAGTCACCCAAAGGGAGAGGTACCCGAGGATTACTACAACATCCCACTGGGCAAGGCCGAGATTACACGACCTGGAAAGGAAGTCACCATCCTCTGTTATGGTACCATGGTTCACGTCGCATCCGCAGCCGCCGAAAACAGTGGCATCGATGCAGAAGTCATCGACCTGAGGTCATTGGTTCCACTCGACATTGATGCCATTGAAGACTCTGTCAAGAAGACGGGGCGATGTGTCATTGTGCATGAGGCACCGAGAACCTCAGGTTTTGGTGCAGAGTTGATGTCTCAAGTTCAAGAGCGATGTTTCTGGCATCTTGAGGCTCCAATCCAAAGAGTCACCGGATGGGATACACCGTATCCGCATAGTCTAGAATGGGATTACTTCCCAAGTCAAGCGCGAATTACAGAGGCCATGAGAGCCACAATGGAGGAATAATAATGGGAACGTATGTGTTCAAACTGCCAGATATCGGAGAAGGAGTTGTCGAGGGTGAAATTACCGCTTGGCACGTTGCTGTTGGAGACACGGTGTCTGAGGACCAACCAATGGTTGACATCATGACCGACAAAGCTACCGTTGGCATCGCGGCTACCAATGATGGAGTGGTCACGAAATTACACGGTCAAATCGGTGATATGATCGCAGTAGGTGGGCCCCTGATTGAATTCGAAATTGATGGTGAAGGAAACGCCACAGAGGCAGAACCCGAACCTGAACCTGTTGCGGAACCCGAGCCAGAGCCCGAACCTGAGCCCGTAGCTGAACCTACTCCAGCACCTGCTCCAGCAGCCGCACCTGCACCTGCACCTGCACCTGTGGTCAGTTCTGGCGGCCGAGTACTGGCGAGTCCTGTGGTTCGAAGAAGGGCGACAGAAGCTGGTATTGACCTGTCACTCGTACCGGGTGGTGGCCCTGCAGGTCGAGTTCGAAATGCAGATTTGGATGCCTACATCGCTTCAGGTGGCGCTATGCGTGCCCCTGCTGCCTCTACTGGGGTTGCTCGGACTGGAACCAGCGAACATCCAGTGGTCGGGCTACGCCGAAAGATCGCGGAGAAAATGGTCGAATCCAAAACCCGCATCCCACACTTCTCATATTTTGAAGAAATTGATGTCACTGAACTTGAGGCACTTCGCCAGCACCTCAATGCGACCAAGGGCCCTGATCAACCAAAGTTGACCTATCTTCCATTCATTATGTTGGCTTTGACCAAAGCAATGCCGAATCATCCAGAATGCAATGCAATCTACGATGAGGAGGGAGGGAAGGTCATTCGTCACGAAGCCGTCCACTTGGGAATCGCAACCGCGACAGACAGAGGATTGTTTGTTCCTGTTGTCAAGAATGTTGAGGCGATGGATGTGTGGGGTGCTGCAGCAGAGATGCAGCGCGTCTCAGGTGCTTGCCGTGATGGAACTGCAACCATGGAGGACCTTGCCGGTTCCACATTCACCATCACAAGCCTCGGTCGAGATGGGGGCTTGGGTGCAACACCCATCATCAATCACCCCGAAGTTGGCATTCTTGGAGTACACAAGGCTCGCGACATGCCCGTTGTACTCAACGGCCAGGTTACTGTTCGTCGAATCATGAACGTCTCCTCGTCTTGGGACCATCGCGTAGTCGATGGTGCGGATGGTGCTGCACTTGTCCAATCGTTGAAGCGACTCCTTGAGCACCCTGCGCTCATCTTCATGTGAGGGATAAAAATGAGTGAAACTCGAAAATGCCAGGTTTTGGTTGTCGGTGCGGGCCCAGGTGGATATGTTGCTGCAATTCGTGCAGGACAATTGGGCCTTGATACAGTCATAGTTGAAGGCGACAAAGCGGGTGGAACCTGTTTGATTCGCGGATGTATCCCTTCCAAGGCAATGATTCATGCAGCCGAGCGGTTTGAACATCTTGCACACCACAAAGAGGGACATATGGGCATCAGCATTTCAGGTGATGTCGCACTGGACATGCCAGCTTTGGTCTCTTGGAAGGATGACATTGTGGAGAGACTCAACAAAGGTGTTGAGCACCTATTGAAGAATGCAGGCGCTGAACTCATCAAGGGTTGGGCCACATTCCAAAATGCCAAGAATTGCACCGTTGAAACCGAAGATGGAGTCATCTGTATTGAAGCAGAAAATGTAATTCTCGCAACCGGTTCATCTCCAATCGAATTGCCTTTCATGAAATTCGATGAGCAATACATCTGCTCCTCTACTGGGGCCTTGGATCTCGATAGCCTTCCAGAGAAAGTAGCCGTCATTGGTGGAGGTTATATTGGCCTAGAGTTGGGCATCGCTCTGCGCCGATTGGGAAGTGAAGTCACCGTGATTGAAGGATTGGACAAAGTAATGGCAATCTTCGACGATGAATTGCGTCGACCTTTGACCACTTGGTTACGAAAGAACGGTGTAAAGACACACACGAACTGTTTGGCTCAGGGAGCGGAAGTCAAAGATAGTAAGGTAGAACTTACTTGGAAAG
>DAVT01000017.1:3217-7681 GCA_002505685.1 Euryarchaeota archaeon UBA501
GTAAGGTAGAACTTACTTGGAAAGATGGCGAAGGGGAAATGCAGTCTGAAACATTCGACAAGGTTCTAGTGACGGTGGGTCGACGACCGAACACGCAAGGCTGGGGATTGGAGAAAATGGGATTGCGCATGGATGCAGATGGTCGCTTTATCAGAATCGATAACCAATGTAAGACTTCGATGAAAGGAGTCTATGCGATTGGAGATGTCTCTGGTGAACCCATGCTGGCCCACAGAGCTAGCGCTCAAGGAGAGATGGTGGCAGAGATTATTGCTGGCCACAAGCGCATCTTCGATCCTGTCGCGATTCCTGCAATCGTGTTTACCGAACCCGAAATTGTCAGCGTAGGGTTGACTCCCGAGGAAGCTGAGGAAGCCGGAGAAGACATCATTACCGGAAAATTCCCACTCGCCGCAAATGGTCGTGCATTGACCATGGAGGCGGAAAAGACCGGTGGATTCGTGCGAGTGGTTGCTAGAGCCAGTGATCATGTGATACTCGGCGTTCAGGCAACTGGAAGCCACGTTAGCGAACTTTCGGGAGAATTCACACTTGCTCTTGAGATGGGGGCCGTTTTGGAGGATATCGCTGGAACAATCCATGCACATCCAACCATGACTGAGTCCTTCCACGAGGGAGTATTGAAAACACTCGGACACGCAATACATTCTGCTTGAGGTGAACACAATGACCAACGATGAACTAATTTCTGCCCTGAACAAAGCGCTTGCATGGGAACTGCGAGCGATTGCCATGTATGCCCATTATGCCGCCTATGTTTCCGGCATTCACCGTTTACATTTGGCGACGCATTTCAACAATGAAGTGACTGAATCTGTAACTCATGCTGCTACCGTTCGTTCTGCGATTGTCAAACTCGATGGAGAGGCTATCACCCAGCGTGATTCCACTCCGATTGTCCACACCTCCAACTATCAGGAGATGTTGCAGGAGGCATATTCCACAGAATCCAAGGCCGCGGCAACTTACGCTGCCATCCTACCCCTCGTGGAAAGTATCGGTGACACTGAACTCTTCGATGCGCTTGAGGTTGTCTACTTCGACGAGCAACGATCGGTAGAAGAGTTGCGCATGATGCTCAAAGATTAGTCGTAAACCGTGTTCCAGTGATGCACTTCTTCAGGAAGGGCCAACACCCTTCGGCCCTTTTTCATCCAGTTCCATCCTTCGTCAATCCAGTCATACAAACTCTCCAAATCTTCGGATGAGAATGCCGCCTTTTCTGCTAGATGCTTGACGATGTCCATCTCGCGCGAATCATAGTGTCCATCTGCAGCTGCCATCAGTAGAGCATCCCGCAGAGCGATTCGTAGATGGGCAGGGTGCATCCCCTCGGCGGCATTGAGAAAACTACGTCCACGCTTCAACTCTTGTCGAAGCATGGCGCGGTCTTCCGGGGTCAACAGTGCCATCCCCATTCTAGATTCATAATTGGCGAATTCTTCCATCGATACACGACCGTCAGAAAGGGCGACTGCAGCCAGCACCCTGCAGTAGGCCTTGCGGTCTTCTTTGTCGAACATATGTAACGTATCAGGCAGCATGTCCACTGGCTTTGACTACAAGTTATTGAATCCATTTACTTCATGCCCCTCCGGTCCCACGGAGAATCATGGGCGATGGGCGTCAGGTCGCTGTACTTCGACTCGGACATACCGATTATACGGAAGTTGAGCAAATGATGCGCGATTTGCAAACCCTGCGATTGAAAGGTGAAATTTCGGATACGCTTCTATTCTGTAGCCACCCAGAAATTGTCACCATTGGGCCCGGGGCTAGAAGGGATGGAATCGTTGTGCCTTCGGACTATGACACCACCGATGTGGATCGAGGTGGCGGGATTACGTGGCACGGACCAGGGCAACTCGTGGTGTATCCAATTTTCAAGTGGGACATGGAAGATGAAGCCAATGTCAAGAAAATCACTTCGAAAATTGAAATTTGGGCGATTCACGCGCTAGAATTGTTGGGCGTTCAGGCGACAACCGATGACAGAATGCAAGGGGTTTGGGTGAATGGCTCGAAAGTGGGTTCTGTTGGTTTGGCCTTCATGCGATGGGTATCACGCCATGGATTTACAGTCAATTACGCGACACCAAAAGGGCGAGTTGAAACCCTAGATGGATGTGGCCTGAGTGCGGGTACGACCACTTCTTTGGATCGTGTCGGATTTGAAATCAACGAGGATGATTTGGTACAGGCCCTAATACAAACAATGCCGGGGGTTCTTGGAAGAAATCATGCGAAGTCTTGAGAACCTGCTGGTATTGCACAGTGCCATGTATCGTACTGGGAACCCCGCACTGAACGATTCGACGTTTACCATCCAAGACCTTGTTCAAGAGAAAATGACCATTCAGGGTGTAGCTGAAAAAGGATTCATTACTCTAGCAGTAATGCTGTTCTCCGGATTGTCTGTTTTCGGCCTTTTTGCAACCGGAAATCCTGAACTTGCATGGACTTTGAGCATTGTCGGATGGGGCGCTGGCCTCCTCTTTTTCTTCGTGATGATTTTCACAGGTCTTGCTGACAACCCTATCGCCGTGTTGACATATGCCGCTTTGGAAGGATTGTTTCTTGGTGGATTGACAACACTGTTTGAGGTGAGTTACCCGGGTATTGCCATTCAAGCATTCGTTCTGACCGCAGGTGTGTTTTGTACCATGCTGGTCATTTACAGGATGGGATTGATTCCAGTAAACGACAATACTCGAATCATCGTATTCAGCGCAATGGGTGGCGTTTTCATCATCTACATGCTCTCATTGATTCTGAGTTTTGTGGGCATTAACATCCCTTACATCCACGGCAGTGGACCGATTGGAATCTTATTTTCAGTCTTCGTCATTGGATTGGGTGCCTATTGCCTGGCTTGTGACTTCGACTTCATTGAGCATGGAGTTGAAAGTGGTGCACCTAAGCAATACGAATGGCGGGCAGTGTTCGGCCTATTGGTCACACTAGTTTGGATATACATCGAGATGTTGCGATTGCTTGCCAAACTACAATCTCGAAGGTGAAACCCTTGGAGCCCAAACTCGGCGGCCCCGTGAGTGGAAACTCCATTCCACCTGTGGATTACCTGTCTTGGTACGTGCCTCGGTTGAAGGAAAATCGACCACATGACCTCTCCCAATCGGGTTTTGCCTACGATTGGGGAGTCAAAGCAGATTCCGAAGCCATGCTCAGTTTTTGGAAATCTGGTCAAGACCCTGCCCAATGGGTTGCAGATCGATACGGGGTCGAATTGAATCAAGTCTGCATTGCCCATGGGGCCTGCCAATCGATTTCGCTCGCAATTCTAGCAGCTCTTCCGCAAGATGCTCCGAGGGCAGTCGGTGTCGAAATGCCGTCCTTCGCAGTCGTATCACAAAGCGCAAGGTTGCTGGGATGCGAAGTCATTCCCTTTCACAGAGGTCCAAGTGAAGGGCCTTGGGAATTGAATCGGGATGAAATTCTTGAGATTCTTCCCAAGGTGGGAGTATTGGCACTTACACCTGTGATGAATCCGACAGGAGAGATGATTTCTGAAGATGATCAGAAGTGGTTGATCAAAGTCACGCAAGAGGCCGGCGTCAATATCGTATCTGATGAGGTGTATTTGGATGCTGCAAAGGGTACAGAATTCTATAGACCGATGTATGAATTTGCGGAAAATTCGATTTCAATTAATTCACTTACCAAGACTTATGGATTGGGACCAATACGATTTGGTTGGATGATTGGAGAGCCGAATTTGATTCAAAACGCAAAGAATGCCTTCCAAAACATGCAGGGTTTGACCAGCGCACCCACCGTTTCGATTGCTGAGGCAGTTTTCTCTCGCTTGGATGAGGCACTGGAAGGGATTTGGCAGGCGCGTCAGCAAAATTTGCCGAAACTGATTGAAGTCTTGGAATCTCATGGAATTGAATGGACACCACCGCCATTTGGCATATTTGGGGCATTTTCCATAGGTGTCGATGCTGTTGAAGCCATGGACAAGTATGGGAAACCGCTGGGGCTATTGGCAACACCGGGGGGCATGTTCCATTCAGATCTGAAACATTATCTGAGAATTGCATGGGGAGGAAGCGCTGAATCATTTACAGAGGCGATGCCTGTACTCTCACAGTTCTTAACAAGCATTCAAGAAGGAAATGCTTGACGACGTTACATGCCTGAAGCAGTTGTTGCAATTACTGGGGCCTCGGGTGCCCTTTATGCAGAGCGATTGGTTCGCGCTTTGTCAGACTCAAAATGGGATGTTCTTCTCATCGTAACCCGAGAAGGTGCCATCAACCTAGATCTCGAATTGGGTGTGTCAGCAGAGGATTTAGCCAAATTACCCGGTGTTTCACTTGAAGACAATGACAACTTAGCTGCTCGTTCAGCCTCAGGTTCAGCGAAAATAGACCATTACATCATCTGTCCTGCCAGTGGCACAACCATTGGAAAAATAGC